>JBKPBJ010000263.1:0-17118 GCA_046726875.1 Verrucomicrobiota bacterium | reverse complement strand
CGGAGACAGTAACGATTCGACAAGTCGTCATTGGCAACGCGCTGTGGCGGCCAAGCAAGGAGGCCGATGTGCTCCTGCTCGGCGATAGTTTCTCAAATATTTTTTCTTTCGAAGCGATGGGCTGGGGCGAATCAGCGGGATTCGCCGAGCATCTGAGCGTGGCGTTGCGGCGGCCTATCGACTGCATTCTGCGAAACAGCGATGCGTCGTTCGCCACGCGCGAAATTTTGAGCAACGAGCTCGCGCGCGGACGTGACCGGCTGGCTGGAAAAAAACTGGTGATCTGGGAGTTTGCAGCGCGCGAGCTGTCGTTTGGGAATTGGAAACTTCTCGATCTAAAACTGGGTGAAGCGAAACCTTCTCGCTTTTTGACTTTAAAGTCCGGCGAGGAAATCGCGGTCAGCGGAACGGTCGAAAGCATTTCACCTGTGCCGCGCCCGGGCACCGTGCCATACAAGGATCACATCGAGGCATTGCATTTGGTCGACATTGTAGGTGCCGATTCGAGCGGCGAGGCGCCGTCGCACTCCCAGGCTGTCGTGTATTTGTGGAGCATGCGCGACAACGTGTGGACAGCAGCGGCGCCGTTGCGGCCGGGCGATCGGATCAAGCTGCGTTTGCGGCCGTGGCCGGATGTCTCTGCGCAATATGAGAAATTTAATCGCACTGAGCTGGACGACCCGGCATTGCAACTGGAGGAGCCGATTTGGGGCGACGACCTTGAAATGTTGAACCGCTGATGCAGTGGGGACACTGACCTGCAGCTTCAATTCTTCAAGTCGCCATACCCAATCACATTAATAGACTTGTTTTTAAAACGCTTCGCCGTCGTCGTGGAAGCGTTCTCGCCAACTGCGATCCTGCGGCAAGGAATGAATCGACCCACCAAAAAACGTTCTCCTTACGAACCATGCGTCGCATCCGCTTCATTCGCGCAGTGCGCTCGGCCGGGCTCATACGGAATGCTTTCACAATTGTGTCCGCCATTTGCTCGACATCATAAGGATTGACCAGCAACGCATCCGGTTTGAGTTGTTCGGCCGCGCCGGCGAACTGGCTCAGGATTAGCGCACCGTCCTGATCGGTGCGGCACGCGCAATATTCTTTTGCGACCAGATTCATTCCGTCTTTGAGCGGCGTGATGAACGCGATGTCGCACGCGCGATAGTGCGCGAGAAGATCTTCGCGATCCAGCCCCCGAAAATGATATTGGACCGGAATCCACGTGCTCGTGGAGAAACGGCCGTTGATGTCGCCCACCAGCCGGTCAATGCGACCCTTGAACTCGTGATATTTTGGAATATCTACCCGGCTCGGCACGACGATCTGAATCAGCACAACGTGGCTGCGCATTTCCGGATATCGCTCGAGGGCGTTGCGAAATGCGCGAAGGCGTTCCGGAATTCCCTTGCTGTAATCCAGCCGGTCCGAACCCAGCATCAACTGACAATCGGGAAAACTGGCGCGCAACTTTTGTGAGCTTTGCGCTACCGCTTCGGATTTGGCGCCGTTTTCGAACGAGTCGAAATCGATGCCGATCGGGAAATGGCCAACGCGAATTTTTCGCTCTTCGAATCGGATCACATGCGTCTCGCCGCGAGAAAGAACTTTCACGTCCGACATGACACGTCGCACGCACTGCAGAAAGTTGCGCACGTCGCGCCGGGTCTGGAACCCGAGCAGATCGAACTGCAGCAGCGCGCGCAGGAGCTGCCGTTGTTGCGGCAGTTTCGCAAAAATGTCATATGGCGGAAACGGGATATGCAGAAAGAACGTTAACGCCGAGAGCTGTTGTGGCCCGCTTCGTTCTCTCAACGCCTGGGCGACGTGCATCAGGTGGTAATCGTGCACCCAGATGAAGTCGTCTGGTCGCGCGTTGCGGATGATCGCGTCCGCATACCGTTCGTTCACTTGCTTATAAGCCTGCCAATATGCCGGCTCGAAATTGCAGAAATTCTGCAGATCGTGAAACAGCGGCCAGATCACCTCGTTGGAAAAGCCGTAGTAGAATTCGTCGCGCTCGGTTTCGCTCAGGGCCACCGGCACGACGTTGTAACCGGCGTCGCGGGTCGCTTCGGCCAGCGGTTCTTGTGGAATTTTGCCAGCAATTCCCGGCCAGCCAATCCACGTCCCACCGCGCTCGCGCAGAACTGGCTCAACTGCGGAGACAAGTCCGCCGAAAGCAGGTGTGACCGTCCAGAGATCTTCGCCTGCCGAATCGAGCGCGAATGGTAATCGATTGGAAACGACTATCAGACGGTTCATTGAAAGAGGTGGTTACAAGGTTAAAGAGTTACATCGTTACAAGGGAAGCACGGCCCTTTCACCTTTGTAACTTTTGTAACCATTGTAACTCTTTTAACTCCTTTCGTTAAACATGATTCCTTCAGCGCTCGAGCACGTTCAGGAGATCGCGAGGCGCGGCGATCGATTGGCCGTTTTTCTCGACTACGATGGCACGCTTACGCCGATCGTTAGTCATCCGGAGGACGCGTGGCTCTCCGATTCAACGCGGCAAACATTGCGCGAGCTCGCCGGCTGCGTGCCGGTTGCCATTCTGAGCGGTCGCGATTTGGATGACGTCCGGGGTCGCGTGCACGTTGATGGCGTTGTTTACGCCGGCAGTCATGGATTTGATATCGCGGGTGGAGGCGGATTACGCAGGCAACTCGGTGCCGCCTATCTGTCCGTGCTCCAAACGGCAGAGACGGAGCTACGCGAAGCGCTTGATGAAATTCCCGGTGCGCAGTTGGAACGGAAACATTTTTCTGTCGCGGCGCACTATCGCAACGTCAACGAAAACGACGCCTTCAGCGTTGCGCTAGCTGTGGACGCAGTGGCAGCAAGACATCATGAGCTGCGTAGAATCGACGGAAAAAAAGTTTACGAACTGCTGCCTCGCATTGAGTGGGACAAAGGCAAAGCCGTGATGTGGCTGTTGGAAGCGCTGGGGCTGGAACGCGAGAACGTTCGCCCGATTTACATCGGCGATGATAACACTGACGAGGACGCCTTCCGCGCGATCGACAAGCACGGGGTCGCGATTCTTGTCAGCGAGCAACCGCAACCCACTACAGCGCGTTATTCGCTTAAAAACCCTGCCGAAGTAGAGCGCTTCCTTCGCGCACTCACCACGAGCCTTTCTTCCTAGAATTGTAGGGCAACCGCTTCGGTTGCCGGGGCAGGCGATGCGCCCGCCCTACAACCTATTCGACATTCGGATTTCGTCATTCTGGTCGCCATTCAAGCAGCAAACTGCTGTCTTCTTGTAATGTCGCCGCTGTGCCGAAGCGCGCGCCAAGTTCATTCAACAGACTGCAAAGCCATTTTGAATCGCCAGCCGACGCGCGTTCCAGGCGGAACCGCCTGATTTGCATCGGAACCAAACGCGCATTGATCAATTCGCCGCTGTCTGAATCAAGTTCGATTAAATACATCAGCGCAAGGTCGTCTCGGAATGTTTCGTACCCTGTGATTCCTTCATAATCAGTGATGAAATCGCCGCAGCCATACAGAATAGGTCGGCCTTTGAACAACTCGATCGCCTTCACATGATGGGAGGAGTGCCCATGTACGACCGCAACGCCTCCCTCAATCAATCGATGCGCGAACATGATTTGTTCACCCGGGATTTCGTACCCCCAATTGCTACCCCAATGGATCGACGCAATCATTAAATCGCCGCGTTGTTGGTGCGCTCGCATTTGTTCGCACAGACGTGCTGCGGTCGTTTCTGAAAGATCCTCCACGAGGTTTATTCCCGGCGAGCTGCTGGTCGCTTCCCACTCTCTCGGGATGCCGCTCGTTGTCGATCCGATTGAAAACAACAGCACGCGACCGTTCGCAGCCGTGCCGAGCACTGCTGGTTTGATCGAGTTCTCAGCATCGTTGCCCGCGCCGCAGTGGGCGATGCCTGCCGCATCGAGCGTTTGCAGCGTTTCAGATAATCCGTCGTATCCCCAGTCCAGTACGTGATTGTTCGCCAGAGCGCATGCGTCGAGCCGCGCGGCAGAAAGACAGCCCGCATTCAGCGGGTGCATTCGATAGTGAATGCCTTTATTGGGCCATGGTGTTTCAGCCGAGGTGATGGCAGTCTCGAGATTGACAAGTCGGAGTTCGATTTGTGCGTTCTCTAGTTCTTGCAACGCATCGCCCCAGATGTAATCGAAGCTCACCGGCCGCGGTATTGGGCCATGCGCTGTCTCGGCAAGGTCGAGATACTCACGCGCGTCGCGCACGTACGGTTCGTACAAAACGGGATCCACAGAATGCGGCAGCGCCTGATCAATGCCGCGCCCTATCATGACGTCGCCGCAGAGAAAAAGGCGCATTATTAAAACTAAGCACCAAATCCCAAGCTCCAACTCCCAAAGGAGGTTGACTGCGCGAATCCGGCGTCGTTACAACGTTAACTTCATTCCATCGTAAGCGATCTGCACTTTCACACGTCGCTCCGCGGCCATGGCTCTGATCTTCGCGGCGATTTCCCGTTCGTCGCCGGTCACAATTTCAGATCCGCAATGCGTGATGATTGCGCGCGGCACGCCTTCTTTCTGGCACCATGTTAGTTGCGTCCGAACAGGAGAGTGACCGATTAACGCTTTGCCGCGTTTGCGAATGAACGAGCGCGTGACCGTCGCGCCATCACCGATGTAAAGTTGCACGCCGTCGAGCGCTGCACTGCGCTCGTGGATGAAGATGAGATCGGGCACGTAGAAAATGCACGCGCGCCCGCCGCTCACGCGATATCCGACTGTTGGCGAGAGAATAGAATGTTCGACCGCGAACGCTTCGAATGTGATCCCACAAATTTTTGCAGGGGTACGTTCTTTAATCACGTGGCGATCCTTGATCGGGTAATGACTCAATTCCTGCCACGTCTTTTCCGGTGCATACAACGGACATGGCGCGCCCTGTTTCAATCCCCAGGCGTGATCGGGATGGGCGTGCGTGAGCACGATCGCGCTGGGACTGACGCGTTTCAGTTTTCCGAGCCAATCAAAACCGCAGTCGATCATCACGTTTGCGCTGCGATACGAAACAAGCAGCGACGTGTGCATCCGATGCCGCCGCGTCCGCGCTTCGATTTCACCACGCGTGCCGAGAAACGTCAGATTCATCGCGACAGCCTAGAGCGATTTTACAAATGTTGTAGCCACCGGCCTGTGGCCGGTCCATCTAGGCAGTTGCTGTGAAAGCTACCAAGACGGCCCATAGGGCCGTGGCTACAGCAGACGCTTTTGTTAACACGACTTCCGCGCGATTTAACTGTAACTCGCGAATCCCTTATGATGGAGAGCAGCAATCGTTCGCCGCGAATCAACCATGTTTCGTGGGGCCGGCTCGAAGTCGAGGGCGAAGCGGAACCGTACAAAGATGCAAGGCTTTTCCCGGGCGGCTCGCGCGAATGGAACTGGCGCGAGACCGGAACTGCTCACAGCCCCGGTATTCAGATTGCCGATGTGCAGGCGCTGGCTTACAAACGAAATGCATTTGGTTTGTGAGCCGCCAGCTTCGCTGGCCGGAGCGGAGCGACAGCGCCGGGTAGGGGCGGTGCATCTTGCCCGCCTTGAGCGAAAGCGAACAGCTACATTAGTATCCTCTGTAAAGTCGCTCCACTCGCGCCTGTTCCGTGAGCGCGTCCGCTGCACTCCGCCCCGCTCCGTTCCGCTGTAACGGCGCGCTTACTCCAGCAGGCGAGGCGCCTGCCTCTCCACGCTCCGCGTTTACTTGCCTCTTTACAGAGGATATTAATGTAGGAATTGCTGGAGCACGGCTCGAAAGTCGTCGTGCTCTCGCGTGGAATGGCCGAGTGCCTTCACGTGCCGCGCGAGACGCTCGATTTTTTGAAGGAACGCCAAATTCCTGTGCACGTACTGCCGACGCAGCACGCAGTGTTGCTTTACAACAAGCTCGCGCAAACCGAGCCTGTCGGCGCCCTGTTCTATACAACGTGCTGACGAGTTTCTGCTGCAACGGTAGGGCGCGTCATCTGCGTTGCACGAAACTTGGAAGAATAATGGAGCGATGATAAGATCGAAAATATGAGTCTAGCCGAAATCAAAACTGCGGTTGATCAACTTTCGCCGAAAGAGTTCGCGGAACTGATCGCGTTTCTGCGCGAGCGAGATCGTGCGGCGTGGGACCGGCAGATCGATGAAGATTTCGATCAAGACGGACGGCTCCGCCCGGTTCTAGATGAAGTTCGGGACGATCTTCATGCCGGCCGCGTGGAAGAACTGCCGTGATCGGCAGGACGCACCGGTGTTTCTGGAAGGCTTTCGAGAAATTGCCGGCGCCGATTCAAGATCTCGCACGAGAGAAATATGCAATGTGGAAAGGCGATCCATTTCATCCATCCCTTGGATTTGAAGAACGGCGCAACAACGTCTGCGTTGTGAGAATCGGAGATCATTACCGCCACGTGGCCTGCGAGAAGCTGATACTGTTTTGTGGTTTTGGATTGGCACGCACGAAGATTACAACCGGTTTCGGTTCTAATTGTGTCAGCAGTGGTCCGAGAGTGGATGCGCTTGATCCCGGCCGATCAACTGATCTCGCGAAGTTAAACATCGCTAACGGCGCTGATGGGAGACCAGTAACCACTGGATTGTCTGGCTCACTCAGCACTGCATCTGCGCCAGCGATCGTGCTGCCGGTCCGCCAGGCGACGCTCGCAGACACGATTGTCTGCGTCACTTAGCCGCGCGCTTGATTTCATCTAGCGACGCCGGGTTTTCCAACGCAGAGGTGTCGCCAGGTTTTTCGCCCAGGTACGCGGCCCGCACGATACGGCGCATCACCTTTGCGTTGCGCGTTTTTGGGATGTCGCCGACGAAAATCACCTCGCGCGGGGCGAGCGCTTTGCCCAGATCGCGTGCGACGTTCTCTTTCAATTCGGCGGCGAGGGCGACGTCGTCGTTCGCTTTCTCCTTTAAGACGCAAAAGCAAACCAACGCTTCGCCTTTGATCGAATCAGGGACGCCGATCGCCGCGGCTTCGCTCACTTGCGCGTGTGCGACGAGCACTGATTCGACTTCAGCCGGTCCGACGCGTTTTCCGGCAATTTTTATTGTGTCATCGCTACGGCCGAGAATGTACCACAGTCCGTCGTTATCGACCGCGGCCCAATCACCGTGTACCCAAACGTCGGGGAAGCGCGACCAGTAGGTTTCGATGTAACGCTGAGGATCTTTCCAAAAACCGCGCGTCATACCGATCCAGGGCTCGCGGATCACCAGTTCGCCCACCTCGCCGCGCACTGAGTTTCCATTTTCATCAACGACGTCTGCTGCCATTCCGGGAAGCGGGCCCGAGAACGCGCACGGTTTCATCGGTGTGAGCACGTTCCCCTCCACGATTCCGCCGGAGATTTCCGTTCCGCCGGAATAATTGATGATGGGAAGTTTGCCGCGCCCGACATTTTGGAATAGCCACATCCATGGATCGGGATTCCACGGTTCGCCGCTTGAATGGAATTTCCGCAAGGACGAAAGATCATGTTTATTCACGATTTCATCGCCGTAGCGGCGGAGCGCGCGGATCAACGTGGGCGAAACACCGAGCGCCGTCACCTTATGTCGATCCACCAATGACCAGACGCGATCCGGCGCGGGGAAATCCGGGGCGCCATCGTACAGCATCATGGTCGCGCCGAGCACAAGCGTGCCGAAGACTTCCCACGGTCCCATCATCCAGCCCATGTCCGTCATCCAGAAAAGAGTTTCGTCGGGGTGCAGATCGAGCCCCATCCACATGTCCTGCGTCGCTTTGATCGGGAAACCGCAATGCGTGTGCACAGCGCCTTTCGGTTTTCCCGTCGTGCCCGATGTGTAGATGATCATCATCGGGTCTTCGGCTGACGTACGTTCGGTCGGCGAATCATCAAAAGGTCCTGATAAAGTTCTCGGCGGTCGCGCATCGGTGCGAACATCTTCGAGCAGCCATTCGCCGGCCTGATTCAGAACGATCAGATGCCGCAGCGTTGGAATTTGGGCGGCCGCTTCATCGGCGATCGTTTTCATCGGACAAAATTTTCCGCGGCGGTACGTTCCAGCGGCAGCGAAGAGCGCCTTTGCTTCGGCATCGTTCAACCGCGACACAATTGCCGCCGCGCCAAATCCGGAGAAGAGCGGCAGAAAAATTCCGCCGATCTTAATGATGGCGAGCATCGCGACGACGATTTGGGGAACCATCGGCATGAACACTCCGATGGCGTCTCCTTTGCCCAGGCCGAGACTGCGGAGGGAATTTGCCATACGATCGACCTGCTCGCGCAGTTCCTTGTAGGTGAGCGTGCGAGCTGTTCCGTCTTCGACTTCGGATTTGATCGCCGGCTTACTGTCGGTCGGCGTGTCGGCGTATTTATCGAGCATGTTGTGGACGATGTTCATTTGGCCGTCCACGCACCATTTCGCCCACGGTTTGCCCTCGCTCAGATCGACAATTTGCGAGTACGGTTTGTAAAATTCGATGCCAAGATCGCGCAGCACTGTGTTCCAAAACCAGGCGATGTCGCTCGTTGATCGTCGCATCAACTCGTCGTACGAACCGAGCTGATGTTTCTCGAAGAATTGCTGAAGGTTCGATTTTGCAATCAGCTCCGGTGATGGCCACCAGACGAATTCGCCGCCGAATTGAAACTCGCTCACGATTGAAGTTTGCTTTGCGCATCTCGCGCAAGCAAGCGGATTGGGGAGCGCACGCGCCCTCGCGTGCTGGCGATGGCGCCCTCGCCATCGCGAACTTCTCGAGACCCCACGTTCATATGATTTGCCGGTTTATTATGAATCGGCGTCTTTTATTCAGTCATGCGAATCTGGACCATTGGGCACTCCACGCGGACGATCGACGAATTTATTTCGTTGCTGACGGGAAACGAAATCAAGCTGCTGGTGGACGTGCGCTCGTGGCCAGGCTCAAAGCGTTACCCGCAGTTCAACAAGGACGCGTTGGCTGGATCGTTACACGCATGTGGAATCCGCTACGAACATTTCCCTGAGTTGGGCGGAAAACGGAAACCGAAGCCAGACTCGCGCAACACGGAGTGGCGCAACGCCTCCTTCCGCGGTTATGCCGATTACATGGAGACGGGGCAATTTCAGAAAGGCGTCGAGCGCCTGCTCGACGTTGCTGCTCAAGGAGCGGCGGCTTGGGCAGCCGCCGAAGTAAAACATGGCGGCTGGGAAGCCGTCACTCCCTGGCGTACGGCCATCATGTGCGCGGAAGCGGTGTGGTGGCGGTGTCATCGCTCGCTCATCGCGGATCACCTGAAAGCGCGCGGAGTGGAAGTGCTTCACATTCTTGGCGCAAACAAAGTGGAGCCGCATCCGTACACATCGGCGGCGCGAATTGTGCATGGCGAATTGAGTTATGAAACCTAAACCAAGGAGCGGCGGCTTGGGCAGCCGCCGAATCAGAGTGTGACGGTTGGGAAACCGTCACTCCTTGCTCAGCGAGGATCGGTTACGCGACCCAGAAAAAGACACACGCCGCTCGGGACGTGCTGGATTGCGTAAACAAACGGGCGATCGACTTTCACTTCGATCGGCGGCGGGGGAGGTGACCGCAACGCGGTGCCTGCCAGCATCGCCACGGCGGTCGCAGCGGCTGCTTCAGTGCCTTTTTCGTCTACCGCGATAAACGTCTTGTGAAAAATCTGCGAGATGTAGAGGTAATCGTCCGGCGTCCGCGGTGCGATCTTGTCGAAATTCGCGCTGCCCTTCGGTTGATCGAACGCAGTCTTCATTCCGAGCGCTTCAAATTGTTTGGCCAAAGTAATTGTTGGCGGCTCGAGTTTGAACTTTGGCAGATGAAGATCGACATCGCGCTTTTGCAGTTTTGCGCAGCTGGCGAGCACGTCGGCGCTCAGTTTCGATTCGAGCCCGTGGAGCCCATTTATTTCGTCTGGGAGAAGAATGACGAACTGTAGATCGTCGCCAGCGTATGGAAGCCTTACGACAGTGAATCCTTCGCGTCTTGCGTAACCGAAATCCTTGCTTGTTTTCCGCATCATCGGCACATCGACCGGCGCGTCGCCGCGAACGAAAAACGGCTCGGGTTGGGTCGCGTTCTGTGAAAACTCACTCGCCCACGGTGCTTTCAAGTAAAGCGCGTTCGCCAGCACAAGCCGGGTTGTCTTATCCAGCGCGCCTCCGGGAATCAAATCGCGAATGCGATCGCGCGTCTGGTCTGCCACCCATTTGTTGATGTGCTGCGTGGCTGCCGCGGGATCAGTGACGAAATCCAGCGGTTCGAATGCCCCGCCGAAATTCTGTTTCACCACCGAGAGGTACGCTTCGCGAAAATGATAGCCCTTCTGCGCGAAGAGCCGGTTGGCGATGTTCAACGTGATCGGTTCGCTTGGGCCGCCGAATTTCTTTGAGTTTTTTACCAGCTCCGCCGTTTTCGCGCTCATTTGTTCGAGCGAGTGCTGTAACGCGGAGAAAGAGGCGGGCAGGTCGGTCGCATCGCCGAAATGCAGAACACGCGCCATCTCCGTGCGCGTTTCGCCGTCGGCTCCGGCGAACGTCATGGCCAGGGCGCTGTCGATTGAATAAGGCGAGATACAAAGGTTTTCGTCACCGGTGGCGAGCTGCCGGTGGAGATCGACTCCGAGCTCGTTTGTGGCTCTTGCTGCCAGATCGAAGTTTGTCGCGCCGTGCGCCATCGTAATGAGTAACGCGCCGAAAACATGCGAGATCAAAAAACGCTTCATGCGGGGGATGAAACACCGAAAGGACGAACGTTGCGACGCGAAAGATTGTACCTTTCGCTTGGATCGCATACACAGCCGCATGTTATCCGCCTCTCCCCTTCAAAAGGGGAGAGGATTGAGGTGAGGGGATTCGGAATTGCGGGCGTGTTCAGATGCGAACCCTCACCCTGACCCTCTCCCTTGATAAGGGAGAGGTGAACAGAGCTACGCCGTTGCAGTCACTCGCCAGCACTGATTTAGTGCCTGAGCAAAATTCATGGCCGCACAACGAAAACCGAACTTGATTCTGTTTCTCCCGGACCAGCAACGCGCGGATACGCTAGCCTGCTATGGGGGCGCGAAGGTTCACGCGCCTAATCTGAACAAGCTTGCGTCTGAATCTGTGGTGTTTGAACGCGCGTACGTCACGCATCCGGTTTGCACACCGTCGCGCTCATCACTCATGACGGGAACGTGGCCTCACATCAACGGGTGCACACGCAACAGCGTGCCGCTCGATCGGCGGTTTCGCGTTTTCCCAGAGCTGATGCAAGACGAGGATTATCGGACCGCTTACATCGGGAAATGGCACCTTGGCGAAGACGGACCCGCCTACGCCGAGGCTTCGGCGGGCTGGCCTGCTCGGCGCGGGTTCCAGCAATGGATTTCTACCGAGGACGACGGTGATTACACCAAGTTCTTAAATTCAAACGGCATTGCGCCGGACAAAGCGAATGGACGATTCTCGGAAGTGGCGATCAGCAATCTGCCAATTGAGTTGTCCCGGCCAAAATTTCTCGAGAAACACGCGTGCGAGTTCATCGAAAGACATCAGCGCGATCCTTTCATTCTGGTGGTTGCGTTCGTAGAACCGCATTCCCCGTACAACGGTCCGCTCAACGACGTAAATCCGCTCGATCAGGTGGAGGTTGACCCGACGGCTACGCTTCCCGAGAGCGAAGACGTTCCGTTGCGTTATCGTTTGATGCGCGAATGGCAGGAGGCTGAAGCGCTGCTTGACCGCGAGCGGCTACCGATTCAGTTGTTCTTCGGAACCACGCCTGACGAATACCGCAGCATCAAACAACGGTATCTCGGCCTGGTGACGTTGGTCGATCAAAGCATCGGGGTAATTCTGGCGTGTTTGGAACGATTCGGTCTAACGGAAGACACAATCGTGATACATACGAGCGACCACGGCGATAGCCTGGGTGCGCATCATCTCTTCGGGAAGGAAACGATGTTTGAAGAAGCGGCGCGCGTTCCGTGGCTGATTCGGTTGCCCAGCCAAACGCGGCCGCAGATGATTTCACATCCCGTGAGCCACAGCGATTTCGTGCCGACGCTTTTAGATCTTCTTGGGCAGCCAAGTCATCCCCAATGTGCCGGCAAAAGTTTGTTGCCGATAATCAACGAAACTGTAGCGGCAGGCGTGTCGCCTGCATCAGCAGCGCCAAACAATGTCTTTCTCGAGTGGGCTCCGAACCGGACGAAAGTGAAAAAGGGGAGCAGGCTCGCGCGGCGGCGCGTGATCAAACGCGCGGTCGAAGAATCCACTCGGACCGTTGTTAGTCCAGACGGCTGGAAACTTTGCCTGCGCGATAAGGATTTGAATGAATTATACAACTTACAAGATGATCCGTTTGAGACGCGCAATCTTTACTCGGATGCACAATACGCTTCAGTGGTCTCCCGTTTCGCGAGCCAGATTCACCGCTGGCAGGAATCCACAAACGACACACTCAAATTATAAAGTACCATCGCGCCATCGCGGCGCTGCAGCACAGATTTCCAAACCCGCCTCGGGCGCCGCTTTACGCCCGGCCGAGTTCCCGGGGTCGGCTACGGCAGGCTAGATGCCTTCACGCTCGCGAATCTCATCCAACGGAATTAAGCGCCGGCCTTTACCCCGCTTGACTGCCATGGCGTGGCGCGCCTCATCGGCCAAAAAATTTTTGACCGACGTAAGGAGGTAGCAACGCAGTCGTCCTTTTTCCTTCCGGACGGTGTTCAGATCTTTGCGCTCCAGCAATAGCCCGAAGAAGCCCTGCGTAAGATCCTCGGCGTCCTCGGCGCCGGCGCCTTGTCGACGCACGAAACCATAAATTGGTCGCCAATAGGTGCGGCAAAGTTTTTCGAGAGCCTTCTGTGCCGCTGGCGATTCACCCTGTGCCTCGAGCACTACACTCCAGTGCGTCGTAGCAAACACCCCTGGGCCATGGACCGTTTCATCGGCCGTGCTCAGTGACGTTACGTCATGTTCGCAGGGGCACACTGCAATCCGACCAAAAGCCCGTGGGAAACGCAAGCTTGAATTGAGGCAGCGCAAATCTGCATGGCATTGGCTTAAGCAGTCCCTCCAATTGAAGGCTCGTTCGCGCCTCTCCTTTGAAGGGGGGAGGACTGAGGTGAGGGTTCGGGGCTTCGCACATACCAGGTCCGCTCAAAATGATCCCTCACCCTCCCCCTCTCCCTTGCCAAGGGAGAGGCGACCTAACCGCAATCAACTGATTCGAAGAGCACAAAGCGAAGATGACTGCGCTCCTCTTGGCTCGCCCGAGAGGGCTATACGGGAGCTACGGTTCGAATCGATAGCGGTGTAGCTCAATTTCTTTAGCAAACGCTGTCTCAACAATTCGCCGTTGTTCATCGTTGAAGACCCCCTGGTACGGCCGGCGATCGGCGCGGTACTCCGATTTCGCTGCGATGCCGAGAGTGCCGTCAAACGGAATGTTCAGTTGCGCGAATATTTCATCCAACTCCGCAAGCAGGTTTTCATAACGAACAATTCGATCGACGATGATTTTGCTCCGCGAGCGATCCATATATCGGAAATCGTTAATCGGAAATCGCCCGCGAGCCAGATACTCATCGAGTGACAGCCCACCGCCCTCGCGCGCCGCGTGCATGTGGTAATGAGACAAAATTTTGTCCCATGGATTTCGTTCCACGCAAAATTTGAAGTACCCCTTCCAGACGTCGGCGGGAACACGTTGCTTCACCTCGCGTGCCGGCATGTGATTATAAAATTTTGTGCGACTCGTCATCGTGTGCCGTAACGCGGAGAAAAACTTGCCCGGTCGTTCCAGGAGTTCGGGAATTGGGTTGATGAGTCCCTCGTAATTTCGCGGTTGATGTCCTTCCACACCTGGCACAATGGGCGTCACGATGTCCTGCGGACCACAATGCCTGGACAGGAACACTTCAATGCTCGTGCCGGCGGTCTTTGCGGTCTTGATGAAGATGAATTTATATTTGTGCGACAAGATCATGGAACGGGATTTAAGAAGGTAAACAAAAATCAATCTGACAATCACGAACCGAAAAGGGAAAAATTGTAGGGCAACCGCTTCGGTTGCCCGGGATCGCTATCGGGAATCCCGTTCTACAGGGCTCGCGCAATCCAACGATCACAGTAAGTTATGAGGCGCGGCCCCGATGATTTCTTTTCAGAAGCGTTTTCTATTCGTTCACATACCAAAAACGGCCGGTAACTCGATTCAGAGCGCACTGCGCGATTACTCAGAGGATCAACTCGTTGCTCTACGAAAAGAGCAGGACGGGATCGAGCGCTTCGGACTGCGCAATCCAAAATACAAGATCAAGAAACACTCTACGCTTAACGAGTATCACCAGGCTTTGGGCGACGAACAGTTCCGCAATCTCTATAAGTTCACCTGTGTACGGAATCCGTGGGATCGAATGGTGTCGTATTATTTCACGCCCACGCAAAATCCTGAAACTTGGAACCGGAAAAAATTCCGCGGGATAATTTCCAAAGCTGTGTCGGTGGCGGACTATTTGCGACTGGACAACGGCGAAGAGGACCCGTTCGCCAACGTCGATTACATCATGCGGTTTGAAAATCTGGCCGACGACTTTCGTGCTGTGTGCGCGGCGATTGGGATTTCACCACCAAGGCTGCCGCAATATAACCGCTCAAACCGCGAGCATTATTCAAAATATTACGATGACGAACTTTGCGAATTGGTGCGCGCCCGGTTCGCTGCGGAGATCGAACGATTTGGATACGCGTTCGAAGCCCAATGAACGCAGACTGTGCTACGCGGACCCAGCGCCGCGCGTGAGTTTTGGTCCTTCCTTCGTATCGCGGACTTCCCAGCCCAGCGCAAAAATTTGATCGCGCAATTCGTCGCTGCGTTTCCAATTCTTTTCGCGCCGCGCGTTCTCGCGCTCTTCTGCGAGCTGTGCCACTTCGGCTGGAATGACAATTTCAGCCTCGGCCTCAAGATCAAGAACGGAGTTGATCCGTTTCCACCAGTCCAGCCATGCTCTTGCCGAAGCGGCGTCCATTTCGTTTTGATCCATCGCGCGATTGGTTTCACGAACGGATTCGAACAAAAACCCCAGCGCAGCAGAAATGTTGAGATCGTCATCCAAAGCTTCTTCGAAAGCAGTGGTTGGGCGTTGGGCGTTGGACGTTGAGGGTTGGACGTTTTCCTGTTTCGCGAGTTCGCGCAATCGCGCCAGCCACTCATCGATTCGTGCTAATGACTCGCGCGCTTCATTCATTCCTTCCCAGGTGAAATTCAACGGCACGCGATAGTGCACGCGCAGAAGCGCGTAACGGAGCTCGCGCCCGGTGTAACCCTTGGCCAAAACATCCGGCACCGTGTAAAAATTACCTAACGACTTGGCCATCTTCTGGCCGTCCACCAGCAAATGCGCGCAATGCAGCCAGTACCGCACGAACTTCTTTCCAGTCACGCCTTCGCTCTGCGCAATCTCCGCTTCGTGGTGTGGGAAAATATTGTCGACGCCGCCGCAGTGGATGTCGATCTGGTCGCCCAGCAACGCTGTGGACATCGCGCTGCACTCGATATGCCAGCCCGGACGACCCGGCCCCCACGGAGAATCCCACTTCACATCGCCGTCTGCTTCGTCCCAAGCTTTCCACAATGCAAAATCACCGATGTGTTCCTTGTCGTATTCGTCGTGCTTCACGCGGCCTGTCGATTGCAATTGCGTCAGATCGAAGTGCGCGAGCTTTCCATAATCCGGAAAATTGTTGATGCGAAAGTAAACCGATTTGTCGTCGGCCTGGTAAGCGAGCCCTTTTGAAATCAGCGCACTGATCATCTCGATCATTCTGTCGATGTAATGTTGGTCGGTCGCGGCCGGATATTCGTCCGCGCGTTTGATGCGCAACGTGTGGGCATCTTCGAAGAAAGCCTCTTTAAATTGTTCTGTGAACTTTTGCAGCGCAACGCCGGCCTCGCGTGCGCCGCGAATGGTCTTGTCCTCAACGTCGGTGATATTCGTCACGCGATGCACCTTGTAGCCGCGCAGTTCCAAGTGCCGTTGAAGCAAATCTTCGAAGATGTAGGCGCGGAAATTTCCAATGTGCGCCCGGCTATAAACGGTCGGCCCGCACGTGTACATTCTGGCTGGACGCGCCGTGAAATCGCGTGGCTCGAATTCCTCAATCTCGCGCGAGTAGGTGTTAAAGAACTGCAACGGCATACATCGTACGGTAGTGGCGGTTCACCTGAACCGCCAAGGCGATTGAGGTCAATCGCCGCTACCGATTATTTCGATGGTGGCGATGGCGATTGCGGCGACGCCTTCGCCTTGTCCAATCGGCCCGAGCTTTTCGTTAGTCGTTGCTTTCACGCTCACGTCCGATTCACTCACGCCAATTGCCGCTGCGATGTTTTGCCGCATCGCGAGAGCATGCGGCGCGAGTTTTGGCGCCTCGGCGATGACCGTTGTGTCAACATTAACGATCCGTGCGTTTCTCTCAGTGAGCAATTTGGCAACGTGTTTCAGAATTTCCATGCTACTGATGCCGCGAATCGATTCGTCGGTGTTTGGAAAATGCCGACCAATATCGCCGGCGCCGATGGCGCCGAGCAATGCGTCAGCGATTGCGTGCGAGAGAACGTCGGCGTCGGAGTGTCCCTCCAGTCCCCGCGCATGCGCAATCTCGACGCCGCCTAATATCAGTTTGAGCCCGTCGGCGAAACGGTGGATGTCATAACCGATGCCGGAGCGGATCATGGGAAAAATGACGAATGACGAATGACGAATGACGAATTTATGACAAAGTCCGAATGACGAAAGCTTTTCACTTCTTCCTTCGTCATTTGAGCATTCGTGCTTCCTTCGTCATTCGTCATTCGAGCTTCATCATTCCTTACAGTTTCAAATCGATGAGACCGTTCGACGCGGTGATGCTGTATTTGTCCTTCATGTTCTCGCGCGGCCGAAGATCGACAGTTCCACCGGCGTTTTCAAGCAAGAGCAAACCGGCAGCGATATCCCACAAGCTGATTCCCGTTTCAATGTATGCGTCGAATCGTCCGCAGGCCACGTAGGCCATGTCGAGCGCCGCGCTGCCGAGCACGCGGCATTTGCGCACGCGATGAATCATTTGCTGAAGCAGCGGGAAATTCGTGTTG
>JBKPBJ010000262.1:0-4391 GCA_046726875.1 Verrucomicrobiota bacterium | reverse complement strand
GAGAAAGTCGGAAACGTCAACGTCGGTCCAAACAGCCATTCAGTGTCAGTGGATTCAGAAACGCACCGCGCCTACTTTCCGCTAAAGAACGTGAACGGATCGCCCATTTTGCGGATCATGGCTCCCGCTAATATTGGAACTAATAACTGATTGCTTCCCCATCGGGTATTTCATTGCAGAGAACGTGAATAACCGTTCTATGAAAAGCCACCGTGAATCCGCATTCCACCTTGCGATGTTCTGCGCGATCGCCCCGCTCTCGATTTTTCTTACAGCAGCGCAGCTGAAGGCGCACAAAGTTACTTCGGATTATGAACTCACCCCAATTGCCTTGCCCGGCGCCAGCGGTGTCGTTTCGCTCGACTATTTTGCCTATGACCGCTCGACAGGAAAATTGTGGGTGCCGGCCAGTAACACCGGGAACGTAGACGTAATCGACGAGAATTCCGATGCTGTCTCACAGGTAACTGGATTTAAGATCGGTGAGGTCGAGCTGCGCGGTCGAAAAGTTCCACTGGGACCAACCGCTGTCAGCGTAGGCGACGGCGTCGTATACATCGGCAATCGCGGTGATTCGAGCTTGTGCGTGATCGATGCTCAAACTCTCAAACGCGAAGCCTGTCTTGAGGTCGGTCCGGCTTCGGCGGGTCCTGCGGCAGCCCCGGACGCCGTTGTTTATGTTGCGGCGACACGTGAGTTATGGATCACCACCGGCGCACCACCAATCGGAGTCCCATCTGCCGACAAGACGATTCAGGTGTTTGACGCTGCGGACCCGCATCATCTCAAATTGAAATTGAAAATTCCCTTGGATGGATCGGCTGAGGGTTACGCTGTCGATAATCAGCGGGGGCTATTTTACACAAACATCGAGGAGTTGGGTAAAACCGTCGCGATCGACGTGCGATCCCATAAAGTCGTTGCGGAATGGAAAGTCCACGATGTTCTGCAGGGATTAGCGTTAGATAGCGGGCGAGGCTTTCTCTTCGTCGCCTGTGGCGATCACGTTGTAAGTCTCGATGTCGCCCACGGCGGAGGACTCATTGACTCGACGGTAACCGGTCCCGGTCTGGACAACATCGACTTTTCGCGTGACGAAAAAGTTCTTTACGCAGCCGCTTCCGTTACTGCAACACTAAGTATCATAGAAGTAGGTGACGACGGAAAATTTCGTATGAAGGCGTTGGTTCCGACAGTCAAAGGCGCGAGGGGTGTTGTCGCCGGCAAAGGCCAAACGGCATATCTGATCGATCCAGCTGGAGGACGCATCCTTAAGGTGACACATAAATAATGCCGCGCCGGACCGCGCTCTCCGGCAAGCAGATGAAACTCTGGTGCGTCATCGTTGGCATTAGCTGGTTGTTCGCAGTGGATTTCACTCAGGCTGGGCCGCCATTCGTCACCGATGATCCGGAGCCACCTCCGCCTGGAGGATGGGAAATCAATGTTCCGTTTATTGTCGAGCACGCGTCGGCCGGCACTGAAATGGACGCACCTTTGTTCGACGTGAATTACGGATTACCAGAAATCCAACTCAAGCTGGAGGTTCCAATTAGAATCGTGCACAATGACAGTAACGGGACTGCGGCCGGGGTTGGCGATTTATTGCTAGGAGTGAAATGGCGCTTTGTGAATGACCAGCGCTCGCAATTTCAACTCGGCACTTACCCGCAGTTGCTGTTGCCGACCGGAGATCGTGCGCGTGGTCTTGGCGAAGGACGCGCGGCGTTTGTATTGCCGCTGCTCGCGCAGAAAAGCTGGGATAAATGGACGGTTTACGGAAATGTCGGGTATTGGTGGCAAGGCGCGCACAAAACACGTAACTACTTTTACGCGGGTGCAGTACTTGAACGGGAACTCAATGAACGCCTCGAGATAGGCATCGAATTGTTTGGCAATTCACCGCAGGAGTGTGACGCTCGATCGGAAGTAGCGTTCAATATCGGCGGCACTTGGAGGTTGAATGAGCACCTCAACCTGCTCTTTTCCGGTGGACGCGACATCGTCGGCGACACACATGCGATGGCTTACATCGGATTGCAGCTTCTTACGAAGTGAATCCAGAATCGATTCCTACTTGCGCAACAAGAACAAACCAATGATCGCGAACGCAACGCCGACGATTCTTTGCCATGATGGTGGTTCACGAAAGAAAAGAATCCCCGCGATGGCCATGAGCGCTGCACCGCCAGCCAAAATTGCCGGAACGGAAGAAAGCGGTCCGCCCTTTTGAAAAAGGAGAAAGAACGCGATCGTGCCAGCGCCGACGCAAATACCGGTAACCAGCGAGTATGTGAAACCGGCTCCGCTGAATCTCTGAGTCCATCTTCCCGCGAACCAGAGGATCGCCAGGTAAATCAAGATCGACAATGCGGCGCTGGCTTCGACAATGAAACCGCCGAGACCTTCGCCAATGCGCTCGGCCGCAAGACGTGTAAAAATTTGATGAGCGCCGTAAAGAACGGCGGCAAGCACCGCGTACCAAAACCAGGCTGCCACAACAAAGGAGTGTAGTTTATGAAATGGATCACCCGCGAGAAAATTAAAGTCGATCGAGTTGCCTGCCCTTGGCTCATCAAAAAATTCATTGACCAAGACGCCGCGTTTGCGTTCCTGCCGCACGATACGGATTGGGCCAGGATCAGCGATGGAATCGTGTTCGATGTGCCTGACTGCGAGCTAGGGCATCATGGCGAAGATGTTTCGTTCAATTCGATCATGAAAAAATACGGACTCACCGATCCGGCGCTCGTTTTGCTGGGCGACATTGTGCGCGCGGCGGATTCGCATCCTGCCAATCCACATCCAGCCGGAGAAGGTTTACGTTGGATCGCTGGCGGTTTTGGCGCGCTCGGACTGATTGATCACGAAATTCTCGAACGCGAATTTATCGTTTACGATGCGCTCTACGCAGAATGCAAACGCCGGGTCAGCCGCGGTTTAGTCGCCGAAGTAAGCTAGCTGATTTCTTCGGCCTCAAACGCAATCTCGTCATCCTGCTCATCGCCATTTTTGTCATTGGCGCGGGCGAAGAACTCTGGATGCGTTTTGTGCCGAAATATCTGCAAGCGGTCGGCGCAACAGTGTTCGTTATCGGTCTTTATGATGCGTTGCGCACCTTGCTCGGTGCCATCTACGCCTATCCGGGTGGCGTGCTAGTCGATCGTTGGGGACATCGCCGTGCATTCATTATTTTTAACGTGGTCTCAATCTTTGGGTACCTGCTCGTCCTGGTTGTTCCGCGCTGGGGCGGTGTAATCGCTGGAATGTTTTTCTTTCTTTCATGGAGCTGTTTTTCCTTGCCCGCAACGTTTTCGCTCGTCGGTGCTGCGCTCGAAGCAAATCGCCACTCCATGGGTGTGGGCGTCCAATCGGTGATCAAACGTTTGCCAATCATGATTGCGCCGATTTTCGGCGGAATGTTGATCGACAGATATGGAATTGTCGTTGGCGTGCGCATCGCGCTGATCATCTCCATCTTTCTCTCCGTGCTCACAATTCTGGTGCAACGGCGATTGCGCGACTCTAATGATGACGTGGAACTTGCGAAGGGGACCGCGCCACAGGCGGAGCGCTGGAGTTTTTGGCGAAGTTTGCATGAGTTCAACTCGCCAATGCGGCGTTTGCTCTTGAGTGACATTTTGATTCGTTTTTGCGAGCGAGTTCCCTACGCGTGGGTGGTAATTTTTGCGATGGATTACATCGGCGTCAGCGCTCAGCAAGTGGGCGTTCTCACCACGATAGAAATGCTCGCCGCGACATTGTGTATCATTCCCGCCTCGCATTACGCGGATCGGCATCGCCGTGAACCGTTCGTGATTGTGACCTTCATTATGTTTACGCTTTTTCCAATTAGTTTGCTGATGTCGCGCAGTTTTTCCGCCCTGGTCATCGCGTTCACGATCCGCGGGTTGAAGGAATTTGGCGATACATCACGCAAGGCGCTTATCATCGGATATAGCGACCCTGAGCGACGCGGCCAAACGATCGGTGCATACTATCTTGTCCGTGATGTTATAGTCAGTGCCGGCGCAATCCTGGGTGCTTATCTGTGGAAACTCGGACCAGCACTGAATTTTCTCGGAGCAGCAGCACTCGGAATCGCCGGAACAATTTTCTATGTCAGAACGACTGGTCGAAGCAGACAATTAGCGCTGACCGATTTGAAAAAGGAGTTGGAGATGCGGCGAACTCGCTGGAAATAACAAGATGTCTGTTTTGTTATTTCGGGTGGCAGCGTTGCTTTGTTTCGTAGCAGTGGCGCTTGGCGCGTTTGGGGCGCATGGTTTGCGATCGACTCTTGAAGCGCGGGGAATGGTCGATGTCTGGAACAAGGCAGTGTTTTATCAGTTCATACACGCAGTCGCACTTCTCGTGCTTGCGCTTTACGG
>JBKPBJ010000261.1:0-16663 GCA_046726875.1 Verrucomicrobiota bacterium | reverse complement strand
CAGGCATTGCGGATCGATCCGAAGAACGCTGAATATCATTCCGGCTACGCCTATCTTTTGGACCAACTCGGTCGGAAAGACCAAGCGGCTTCTGAATGTGAGACAGCTATTCGTCTGGCACCGAAGTCGCCGCAAGCGCATTACGGCTATGGCGCGTTCCTGGAAAAACACGGACAGCCGGAAGAGGCGATCGCGAAATATCGCCAGGCGTTGCAGTATGATCCAAATCACATCGATGCTCACATCGATCTGGGTAGTTTGCTTCTGGAAAAAGGCGAACTGACCGAAGCCCGAGAGCATTTTCAGAAGGCATCCGCATTGAATCCGAAACTTGCGCAGCCACACAACTATCTCGGCAAAGTTTTCATGCGCGAAGGCAACGTTTCCCAGGCGATTGCACAATTCGAAGAAGCGTTGCGCCTGCATCCTGATTTTCCTGAGGCGGAGGAAAGCCTGCGCGTTGCCAAAGAGACCGGCGCTCAGTCTCCTTGAGGCGAATTGCCCGAGTTCCCGATTCGGTAACGCTGAGGTTAACTGTTGGACCAACTCGTGGCAGTGCGTCAAATTTCTTTCTCACTCTGGAGACGAAACTGGTTTTGCGCGCTGGTTCTGATTGCTCTCGTTTTCATCGCCTATGCTCAAGTATTCCGGGCCGGATTCATTTGGGACGATGAATCGCATGTGACGCGGAATCCGTGCGTGATCGGTCCGCTGGGGCTCAAGGAAATCTGGACCAGCACGCAAGCAGTTTATTACCCGCTGGTACTAACCACCTTTTGGGTTTTGCACAAGGTGGTCGGGCTAAATCCGCTGCCATATCACCTTCTCAACGTTGTGTTACACGCGGCCTCGGCAATTCTGCTTTGGCGCGTTCTGCAACTACTTGAAGTCCGCGCTGCCTGGCTGGGCGCTGCACTCTGGGCTTTGCATCCCGTAATGGTGCAATCCGTCGCATGGATTACTGAACTGAAGAACACGCAGTCGTGCTTGTTTTATCTGGTATCGATCCTTTTCTTTTTGAAATGGAATCAGGCACCACGGATTGCACGGATTTCACGAATAGAGGAGAAAGAACAAACGTTCCTAAGTCATCCGCGTAATCTGTGTTATCCGTGGTTCATTCTCTCTCTTTTCTCTTTCATCCTGGCGACGCTAAGCAAACCTTCCGTCGTAATGCTGCCTTTTGCACTCGCGCTCTGCATCTGGTGGATGCGAGGAAAAATCCGCTGGCGCGATTTGCTCGCGCTCGCTCCGTTTCTGCTGATTTCAGCGCTCGCCAGCGCCTGGACGGTTTGGGAACAGAAATTTCACGCGCGCGCAATTGGTCCGGATTGGGCGCAGACCTTGCCTGAACGACTCGTCATCGCCGGCCGGGTGATATGGTTTTATCTCGGTAAACTCATCTGGCCGCATCCGCTGATCTTCATCTATCCGCGGTGGGACGTTGATTCGTCGGAACTCGTTGCGTATGTCCCTTTCTTGGCAGCAATCGCCGCGCTGGTTGCGCTGTGGTTTATCCACGCAAAATGGGGCCGTGCCCTGTTGTTTGCCGCCGCTTACTATGTGATCTCCTTGTTTCCTGTGCTCGGGTTTTTCAGCGTGTATTTCTTTCGTTATTCATTTGTGAGCGATCATTTTCAGTATCTGGCCAGCATGGGCCCGCTCGCGTTGGCTGGAGCAGGAATTGCAACTTTTCTTGGGCGCTTCTGCCAAATGCCGGGAGACTTTGTATCTCACCCGGACGCCGTAAAGCGATGGGGCAGGGCCATCGCTATTCCACGAGGAAGCTTCGTTCTGAGCGCCGGCCTCTGCGGCATCCTCCTGCTATCGCTCGGCTTTTTGACGTGGCGGCAGACCGCGGAATATCACGATCTCTTTGCCTTGTACACAGCGACTTTACAAAAAAATCCGAGTTGCTGGATGGCGCATTACAATCTCGGCATCGTCCTCGCCGAGCAGGGGAAAACGGATCAGGCAATCGATCATTACCAGCAAGCCGTTGCCCTGCGGTCGAATTATGCGGAGGCGCATTACAACCTCGGCCGGCTTTTAGTTGAGCAAGGCCAGTTTGATGACGCAATTGCCCATTACGAAAGAGCCGCTGCGATTAATCCCGCTGATGCAGAAGCACAAAACAACCTCGGTGTTACGCTTTTTGGGATCGGGCGTGCTGATGACGCGATTACGCATTATCAAAAGGCGCTCGACATCCGGCCTGACTACGCCGAGGCCTCTTGCAACCTCGCGAAGGCGCTCATAGCCAAAGGCGATTTCGATGGTGCCATCGCCCGTTATAAGGCGTGCCTCGCAGCCATACCGGACCAGGAAGAAGCGCAATACAATCTCGCGAGCGCTCTTCTGCGCAAAGGCCGTACGGATGAGGCCATTGTTCAGTACCAAAAAGTACTCCAGTTGCATCCCGACAGCGCAGACGCTCACGCAAACCTGGGAAGTGCCTGGCTTGCAAAGGGGCGCGTTCGAGATGCAATGGCTGAGTACAATAAGGCACTGCAAGTTTCTCCCGAAAATTTAGCTGCGCTAAGTAACCTTGCTTGGTTGCTGGCGACGTCTGCCGATTCATCGCTGCGAAACGGCTCCGAAGCTGTGCGATTGGCTGAGCGCGCAGACTCCACAAGTTCCCGGAGCGACAGTCACCCCACGGTTCTCCGGATTTTAGCCGCAGCCTACGCCGAAGCCGGCCAGTTTGCCGAGGCTAAAGATACTGCCCAGCATGCATTGGAAGCAGCGAACGTCCAAGGCAATACCAGTTTGGTCGATGCGCTGCGAGGCGAGCTTGCCCTCTACGACTTGGGGTTGCCGTATCACAAGTGAACAACGCAACGTAGTCGTATCGGACGACAAATGCTTCCAGTCATTCTCGAAGCGCAACACGCGCGCGGTACAGAGTAATTTCTTCTTCCAACCTGCTTGCGAGCTCCGGCTTGTTCTGCGTGCTGGCTAGTGCCTTTGCTGCCTCCGCTGTCGTGACGGCTTCGGTGAATTGTCCAGTCTCTGCCTGCGCAGCGGCAAGCGTACGAACGAAGTTTGGATCTTTGCCTTCCGAGGCCTGTACTGCTTTCACTGCCAACGTGACTGCTCGTGTGCCGTCGCGCACTGAAACGTCGGAAGAAGTCGCCAGAATCCATGCCAGGTTATTCAACGCCACGCTGTCTTCTGGCGCTATGTTCAGCGCTTGCTCATACTCGGAGATTGCTTCCTTCAGCTTTCCTTCTTTACGCAGCGCGATGGCCACATTCCTGTGAGCTTCTGCGTCACGTGGGCGTATCGCGAGCGCGTTCTGCCACTGGACGATCGCTTGGTCGATCCGGCCCTGTTGAAATAGCACACTCCCAAGATTGAAATATGCATCCGCGTAATCAGGACGTAGCCTTACGGCTTCCTGAAGGTGGTCGATTGCTTCATCCCAAAGCTGCTTCCTGGCAAGAGCGTTAGCAAGATTGCTTTGGATGAGTGCCGCACCAAGGCTGTAATGGGTCTCCGTGTTCCTGGATCGAATATTTAGCGCTTCCTGAAACTGTGAAATAGCTCTGTCAAATTCTCCTCTGCGCAAAAAGAGGAAGCCCAGATTATTATGCGCGACGTCGTTTTCGCCAGTAACGGCGAGCGTGTGGTTCCACAGCGTCTCACTGTTTTTCCAATATGAGGTTTGAACAAAAGCAAGCGCGCCCAAGCTCACTATTGCCGTTGCGGCGGCAACGCCGGCTACTGCGGGATTACGCGCCGTTGATTCGAAAAGCAGATCGCCAACGGTCCACGCTATCATGATGTAAAGACCGATCTGTGGCAGGTACGTATAACGATCCGCGTGCGCTTGCTCGCCGACCTGAACCAGGCCAATGACTGGAACGAGCATTCCCAAATACCAAAACCAGCCTGTAACAAGGTAAGGCTTTGTCCCTCGCAGATAAATTACCAGCAGGCTGAGACCAATGAGGAACGCCATCGCCACTGTAACTTCTATGAGTGGAAGACGATCGTTCGGATGCGGATAGAACACCGCAAGGCGCGCGGGCCATAACATCTGCCAAATGTAGGTAACGTAACTCACGAACGTATTGTTCAGCCTCCATAGAAACGGCAATTGATCGATAGCGCTTGGACCTTGCCTTTGCGCTAACAAAGTCGCGATGCACGAAGACGCGGACAGCGCGAATAAAGGAATTTTTTCCACGATCAAGCTTCGCAGCCGACTTCCGACTTCTGATTTCTGACCTGTGATTCTGCCTAGCGGCCAGTAATCCAACAGCAATAGCACGAATGGCAGCGTTACGAGCATGGGCTTGGATAACAGCCCAAAAGCGAAGAGCAACATTACGAGCAGATATCGACCAGGAGAGGGAGCGCGCGCGTAGGGGGCATACGCGGCCAACGTCAGCATGAAAAACGCCGCACTCAGAACATCCTTTCGCTCAGCTACCCACGCGACCGATTCAACGTGCAACGGATGAATGGCAAAGAGCGCGGCCACGAAGGCGCTTTGCCAAACCGCACCGGTCATTTGCCCGAGCACCAAAAAGAGCAAGAGCACCGCGATTGTATGAAGAATGACGTTAGTGAGGTGATGGCCGCCGGCATTTAATCGATACAGCTGGCAATCGAGCATGTGGGAAAGGGTGGTCAGCGGGTGCCAGTTCCGCGCATGAGCATGGGTGAACGCGCCGATTATGCCTTCAGTGGAAAGCCCTTTTATGACGAGCGGATTTTCGTACACGTAAACGTGATCATCAAAACTAACAAAATCGTGAGTCAACGTTTGACCGAATACCGCCAAGGTGACTGCCACCAGACCAAGGCAGACAAGGAGCATCGTGACCGGTGATTTCGCACGCCGGCTGCGGACACACGAACCCGAGCCAGAAACAGCGGCCGAATGCTTTCGGCGGTTCGAAACCTGCCGCTCCTTCACGGCGCGCGTGTTAAGGCGTCGAGCTGCCATTTATTATGCTTGGATCACGTAGCGGTCTGCCGGATTGGTAAAGAGCAGTATTGCTTTCGAGTTCGGCGGCCAAAGCAGGGTTGCCCTGCGTAGTTGCTAACTCAGCGCCGCGCTGCGCGCTTTCAACGGCGTCAGCAAAGCGACCATTCTCTGCGTACGCGGCGGCAAGCACTCTATAGATCATCGGAATCTTGCCGCCTGAGATATCAAGCGCTTTCTCACCCAGTTGGACCGAGCGTGCTCCATCGCGGATTGAGTCGTCGGGGCATGTCGCGAACACCCAGGCAAGGTTACTTGCGGCATTTCCGTTGTCCGGCTGGATCGCCAGCGCCTCCTGCCATTGGTTTATAGCTTCTCTTACCCGACCTTGTTGAATCAGCGCTGTTCCCAGCGTGTTACGCGCCTCCACGTTCCCAGGTTCTATCTCCAAAAATTTGCGATAATGAACCATCGCATCGGCCACTTGTCCTTTTTGAAGTAGGGCCTTTGCGAGATTGTCATGAGCCGGTCCGTTTTCAGGACGCAGATCTATGGCTGCTTGTAACTTGGAAATGGCGTTGTCCAGTTGTCCTTTGTCCAAAAAAATGATGCCGAGGTTATTCAGGGCAACATCGTTGTTGCTGGTAACAGCAAGCGCATGCATAAACAACGTCTCGCTATCACGCCAGTAAGATGTTTGGAGCCAGGCACGCCAAGTCAAAGTACCGAGCACAACAGCGGCAGCAGCAGCGAGAGAAATGCGTTGAAGGCGCCACGAGCGACTCAAATCCGCTACCGCCCAGGTAACCGCAACATACAGTCCGATCTGGGGCAGGTAAGTATAACGATCTGCGTGCCCCTGCCATCCTACTTGCACCAACCCTATCACGGGCAGCAGCATGCCGAGATACCACAACCACCCTGTAATGAAGTAAGGCGCCTTCTTTCGCAGAACAAATGCTGCTGCAGTAATTCCGACAAGGACAATTAGAGCCAGTGTGATCTCCCATACCGGCAATCGGTTTTCCGGGTGAGGATAAAATACGGCCAGCTTAGCCGGCCAGAACATTTGCCTGATGTAAACGACATAGGCGACCACGGCGTTGTTGATTCGCGCCGCGAACGGCAACTGCTCAGTCCAACCGATTGCTCCTCGTTGAGCCAGAAATGTGACGATGCTTGAAACGGCAGAAAGCGCAATCAGCGGAATTTTTTCAATCGTGCATCGCACCAATTGGCGTGCAGTATCTGGTCGCGGACCATCAATTCTCCCGAGCGGCCAGTAATCCAACACTAAAAGAACAAACGGCAGTGTAACCAGCATCGGTTTGGACATCAGCCCAAGGGCGACTACAACTGCCACTGTTAAATACCGGCCAATCGATGCGGCACGCGTGTAATGGAAGTATGCGAGCAGAGTTAGCATGAAAAAAACAGCGCTTAGAACGTCCTTGCGTTCCGCGATCCACGCGACTGACTCTACATGTAACGGATGAACAGCGAAAACGGCAGCCACAAACGCGCTCCGCCACACGGCACCAGTCATGCGCCGGAGTGCAACAAAGAGAAGGACTATGGCGAGAGCGTGGAGCAAGACATTCGTAAAGTGATGCCAGCCTGCCTTTAACCCGTACAGCTGGCAATCGAGCATGTGCGTAATTGTCGTCAGAGGGTGCCAATTTCCGGAATGAATGTGGGTGAATGCCCACGCAGTATTGGAGAGACTGATGCCGCTGGTTATTTTGGTATTTTGATAGATGTACTGCGGATCGTCATAGTTAACGAAATCGTAGCGAACCGTTTGTGCAAATACCACCCATGTAACTACTGCAAGGCACACGCAGACAGCGATGAATGTCCAGCGCCACGTCAACTTACCTCTAGCTAGTTGGTGCACGATCGCGATTGCGAAAAGCCGAATAGCAAATCATAACCAATGCTGATGGCGCACCGTGGCTTGCTTGCTATTTGTGCTTCGTAATCTCTCATTTCTGGGATCTTCTTTCGTGGATCAAAATATAACTGCCCAGCTCCGGCACGACTTCTGGAAGTTGTTCGAAATAGTAATCGGTTCGATTTTCAGAAACGATATTTACGAAGCCTACGACGTTATAGTTTTGACTGAGATAGTCGTTCGCCCAGGTAAAAATCAATTGCTCGGAGTCACTGCGCCGGAACCAGGAGACATCTATCGCTACAGAAATAAGGTACCGTGGACGCGCAAGCTCGATCTCGCGGATCATTTCTTCCTGCATCTGCCGCGCATACTTTTGCGGTTCCATCAGGCCGTAAGTATAAAGATATCCAGTAGCGGAGTGTCGGTGTGAATAAAAATAAATCTCCGGCTCGGATCCCAACACTGCAATTGTATCGTCCGGCGTTGTGTGTTCGCGCACATAGTCCGCAATCCTGACACACTCTGGAAATGGATTCGATCCGTAGCTTATGCGAGACGCTTCAGATGGAGAAACTTCGAAGTAAACCTTTCTTTCGGCAAGAATAGGCTGGGTTAATACTGCGCAAAATAAAAGGAGGGGCGCGAATCGAACCAGGTTGCTGCCACTGGCTGCACGATCCGACAACGCACTGATTGCAGCGCAAACAAGCAGCGAAACTGCTGGAAGAATGAAGATGAAATAGTGTTCTCGAAAATAAAATCCCGCCGAAAGGGCCAGAATGGAACATGCCAGGAAACCGAGGACAAAAACGGTGCCGCGCCGTGTCGGCTTGTTCCAAAGCCCCCCAATAAGGCCTAGTCCAGCCAACATCCAGAGCGCCCAGCCCGAGCGAATGACTTCGCCAGCCAACACCGAAAAAATCCGGGGAGCTGCACTAAGAGGGACCAGGGTTGCATATTGCCGCGCATAGTTGATTGTCCAAAACCAGAACTTCTCGAACACGCCCACGCGCCAAAGAATCAGAGAGGTAAGCCCCAAGGGAGTGATCGCGCCAGCGCCAAAGATCGACATACACAAGACGATTCTCTTTAGCGTGGAGTGACGACGAATTTCATTGCAGAAGAGAAAACCTGCTCCGAAGAGAATGAAAAATAGTGCGGGTTGCTTCATCAAAAGGCCACTCCCAAACAGCAGACCGCTGGCAAAGAGTCGCCCGGAGGTTCGCCGATCTGATTCGTTCAGGAGCAGCAGCGTTCCACCAAGAACCGGCAGCATCACAAAATGGCTAGCGTGGGCGGCCAAACCCAACACCGACCGATTGATGCAAAGAACCGCGTATGTAGTCGCAGCGACGAGGCCTGCCGTCGAGCTGAATAGTCGGCGGCCAAGGAAAAAGATCAGCGCAATTGTGGCAAGGTTGACCACGAGCAGTCCCAAATGAATTGCAGCAGCCGTTTGTCCGAAGATTGACATGATCGCGGCGTAGGCTGCATAAGTTCCCGGAAACTTCATGTTGTAAGCGAGCTTGTATGGAGGGACGCCTTGCAACATCAACTGACCGGCATAAGCGTACTCGCCCTCGTCGCGCTCGAGGGGAATTCCCAATAGCCGGATCCTGATTGCGAGGACGAGAGCAAAAACGATTGTCGCCACAGTCCACCATGCAAACTGCACGAGTTTTCCGTTGATGTTGGTCTTGGCCACCACGAAACCTCCTATTTCGATGAGAAAGCGAAGCTTTCAACTAAAGCCGGGTTGCGGCTTTCTGCGGTTAGCGTATGCACGAATTCGTTAGGCGCATCTTTTCTCCGCGCGGTCGTTCGTTCATTTTCGCCGTAGTTCTGGCGGCGGTGACAATCTTTGCGTATCGCCCAGCATGGCACGGAGGGTTTCTCTGGGATGACGACGCCTACCTCATTAACAACGAACTGTTAACGGCACCCGATGGTTGGCAGCGCATTTGGTTTTCGCTCGATTCGCCGTCGCAGTATTTCCCCCTGACGTACAGCACATTTCGCATTGAGCACGCGCTGTGGGGCCTGAGCACGACCGGTTATCACTGGGTCAACCTTTTGCTTCACGTTGCCAATGCGCTGTTGGTCTGGGCAGTTCTGGCGCGGTTAAGAGTACCCGGCTCGTGGTTGGCTGCAGCAATTTTTGCGCTACATCCAGTGCAGGTGGAGTCCGTGGCATGGATCACCGAACGCAAGAACGTCCTGATGGCCTTTTTCTTTTTGCTGACGCTGCTTGCCTGGATTGCCTTTGTTGACGAACGAACGCGGCGGCCGTGGATGTTCTATTGTCTGGCGCTGATGTTCTATGTGCTCGCGCTCGCGGCTAAAGCAACTGCCTGCACGCTTCCGGCTGCATTGTTTTTGGTTCTTTGGTTGCAAAAAAAGCCGATCAACATGGGGCGTCTGGTTCAGATCGTTCCTTTCCTTGTTTTGGGCATCGGCATGGGTCTACTCGCAGTTTGGTGGGAGCGCTACCATCAGGGAACCAGCCACGCGGTGTTTCCTTTTCTCAGTCCGATTGAGCGAATCCTCGTCGCGAGCCGGGCTATCTGGTTTTATCTCAGTAAACTCTTCTGGCCGTCCAATCTGACCTTTATTTATCCGAGATGGAACATTTCACCGGCGGATTTGCTCGACTATATCTGGTTGCTCGCGGGCGTCGCGGCGTGCGTGACCATTTACTTCCTCAGGCGATACGTCGGGCGAAGTGTCGAAGTCGCGGCCGCATTTTTCGTCGCCACGCTTAGCCCGGTGCTGGGATTCATCATGCTGTTCACGTTTCGCTACACGTTCGTGGCAGACCATTATCAGTACCTGGCGTGCATCGGTCCGATCGCGCTTGCCAGCGCAGGCATAGTCAGTTTGTCGGCCAAATTTACCGAGTACCGCGTCGTGCTTGTAAGCGCTGCGTTGTTAGTCCTTGCAAGCTTGGGGACTTTGACGTGGCGGCAAGCCGCGACCTACACCGATATTGAAACGCTTTGGCGCACCACGCTGGCAAAAAACCCCGAATGCTGGATGGCCCACACGAATCTCGGTCTTGTTCTCTTCGAGAAAGGCAAGATCGACGACGCCATTGCTCATTATCGGTCGGCCTTGCAAATGCAGCCCGACTGGTGGGATGCCGAGTACAATCTCGGCACGGCTCTTCTGGCGAAAGGCCAGGTAGACGAAGCAATTCTGCATTGTGAGAAGGCGGTATCGATGCGACCAACCGATCCCGATGCTCAAGTCTCTTTGGGCAACCTTCTCCATCAAAAGGGCCGGATTGACGAAGCGATCGCTCATTACCAAAAGGCAATAATGTTACACCCCGATCACTTTCTCGCTCGTTACGGGCTCGGCCATGCGTTGCTCGAGAAGGGCGAACTGGATGGCGCCATCCAAGTTTGTCGCAGTGCGCTGATGATCCGGCCGGCGGATGCAGATTGTCACACCACGCTGGCTATTGCGCTCGAGGAAAAAGGCGAGCCCGCGGAAGCCATTCAGCATTACGAAAAAGCGCTCCAGCTTGCTCCGCGATCCATTCCTACGCTCACCAACTTCGCGTGGTTATTGGCGACCTCTCAGAACGCGTCGCTGCGAAATGGACGCAAGGCGGTCGAGCTTGCCGGGCAAGCCGATCAGCTGGTCGGAGGCACGAACACGCTTGTGCTGCGCACGCTCGCAGCCGCGTACGCGGAGAACGGCGAATTCGCGAAAGCAATTGGAACCGCCCGTTCTGCAATGCAATTGGCGCGGATGCACGGCGAGGACTCTCTCACGACGGATCTCGATCAACAAATCGCGTTGTATCAGCTCGGCATGCCATTTCGGGAAACGGCCAAATAGCGCAAAGGCGGGTGAATGGTTACATCGTTACAACGTTACATCGGCTTAACGACTGACGATTTACGATTCAGCGATTTAACGATTTACGGCGGCGAAGCCGACCCGTCACAACTCGTCGCGCATGATTTTGAAAACGGCTGTGCTCTCGACAACACCTTGCAGCGCATCTGTTCCGGGGCCGCTGCCGAATGCAACGACATCTTCAACCGTGACCAGCGCCGATTTTGTGTAGAACGCCGCCGGCTCAGGCTGTTCCTGTGTAGGTTCTTTATTTTCAGCCGGGTCTTGGTTCACCGATATTTTCGCCGCGCCGTATGACTTCGTTCCGTGCGGGCCCGTTGCCCAGGTAATCCATGGTTGACCGGCTGAATTGAAGCCCAATAGCGCGATTCCGCTGTCTTTGCGAAAAGGAAACCCATTCAAACTCATTCCGCCAATGGCCGCATCACCGCACATGATGATGGTAGATTTCGGGCCGCCATAACTTCGCGCGACGCCGACCGCGCGGTCTAGTTCGAGCGTTTGCGCCAGAGTTCGCTCGCCATTGTTTTCCTCAGCCGCCTTGCGCATCAACCCTGCGTCGACCACGAGTAAATAGCCTCCGGCATTGTATTGCAGCAACTGGATGGCGCGCCTCACCATATCAGAAAGACTGGGCTGCTGGCCTCGCTCTTCCACCTGATTCGCGAACGCGAGATCGTTGTTGCCGAAGACGCCGAAAAGTTTCGGCCGCCGCCACGCTGGGACCCCGTCCAAATCCGTGCGTGTGCGGACGATGTCGAATCCGTTGCCACGAAGCTCGAGCAACAGATCGCGCGTGTCTTGTCTTTCGCCGCCTTTTGTGGCGGGAATAAATTGCGCGGCGCCGCCGCCCATTGCGATGTCAATGTTGCCGCGATCCACAAACTCGGCTGCGATCTTCTCCGGGTCACTCGGATCCCGTATGTGCGCGTAGAACGCTGCGCTTGTGAGGTCGGTGACCTTTACGTCCGTGACCAAGCCTGTGGCGCGTCCGTATTCGCGCGCCAGCTCAATGATGCTCTTGATCGGTTTGCCGTCGCCGTTGACCGCGATGGCGCGATTGGTTACACGCTCTCCGGTGGCGATCGCGGTTGCGGCAGCCGCTTGATCGGGCGCAGCGAAATCCTTCGAGTAATTCATCACCAGCGCAGCGTACGGCATGGAGTCCATATTCAAACGTGTACCCGCTCCGGCGGCATAGATGCGAGTAGGCGCCAGCCTTGCCGGCGACAGCCCTTCTCCGACAAATAAGATAATGCCGAAGGGCTTTCGGATGACCCAATGTTGAAAATAGATGACGCCCACTCCCGCGAAGGCGAGGAGACACACGAGCGCCAGCGACTGGTTGCGCCACTTCATCTTCCCCTTTGTAGCGGCGGTCTTTGACGGCTGCAAACGTTCTGAAATTCGACAGAAACAAAGAACTGCTTGTCCACGTTCTCGTTCATCGGCAAAGTGCGGGACACATGGCTGGCCCGGTAATGCTCATGATTCGCGACGGTTGGGGCATCAATCCCGGCGGCGGCGACAAGCGTGACGAGAACGGCGACGCGACACTGCTCGCGTCCACGCCGTTTCACGATCATCTGTATCGCGATTATCCCTCGTCGCGATTGAGCGCCAGCGGGATGGACGTTGGGTTACCGGAGGGACAAATGGGGAATTCGGAAGTTGGCCACCTTAATCTCGGCGCTGGCAGGATCGTTTATCAGGACCTTACCCGGATTAATAAGGCCATTGCCGATGGCGACCTGGAACGCAATCGTGTTTTGCAGGACGCTCTTGTCGCTGCGCGTGGGCATCGATTGCATCTTCTCGGGTTGGTGTCCGACGGCGGCGTACACAGCCATTTCTCACACATGATCGCGCTGGCGAACGCCGCGCATGCAGCTGGGGTTAAAGAAATTTTCGTGCACGCGTTCACCGATGGACGTGATACATCTCCGACCGGCGGCGCCGGGTTTTTGAGAACTTGCGAAAAGGAAGTTGAGAACATCGGCGCTAAGGTCATCACCGTCGTCGGGCGCTATTACGCGATGGATCGCGACCGCCGTTGGGACCGCACAAAAAAAGCGTGGGACGCGATCGTTCTTGGTCGCGGTGAATTCTGCAAATCATCACCCGCTGCCGCTGTGGAGCGGCAATACGCGCTTGGCAAGACCGACGAGTTCATGCCTCCGCTGATCTTCGCTTTGCCTAACGAGCAGCGCGTCCGCGACGGCGACACGGTTTTGTTTTTCAATTTTCGCGCCGACCGCGCCCGCCAGCTCTCTCAAGCCTTTTTACTAAAGGACTTCGACGGGTTCGATCGCGAAGTCTGGCCACAGGTTCATTTCGTCTCGCTCACGCAGTATGACGTGCGCTACCCGTCGCCGTTCATTTTCGCGCCGCAAGAACTGAAACACATTTTGGGGGAGATCGTCAGCGCCGCCGGCAAACGGCAATTGCGCATCGCCGAGACCGAAAAGTACGCGCATGTGACTTACTTTTTTAACGGCGGAATCGAAAAGGCGTTTCATGGTGAAGACCGCAAACTCATTCCTTCGCCCAAAGTCGCCACATACGATTTGAAACCGGAGATGAGCGCGTTCGAAGTCACCGACGAACTACTCGGATGCTTAGCCAACTACGATTTGGTCATTTTAAACTTCGCCAATCCCGACATGGTCGGTCACACCGGCGTGGTCGAGGCCGGCATAAAAGCCGTGGAGGCAGTGGACGCATGCTGTGCCCGGATCATTCCGAGACTTCTCGAGCTCGACGGCAAAGCATTAATCACTGCCGATCACGGCAACTGCGAGCAGATGCGCAACCCTGACGGATCACCGAACACCGCGCACACCAGCTACCTTGTGCATTTCATTTATGTCGCCAGAGACGCGGCGAAGTTCCGCTGTGAAGACGGCATTCTGGCGGATGTCGCGCCGACTCTTTTATTTCTGCTTGGCTTGCCGCAACCGAAAGAAATGACCGGGCACAGTTTGCTCGTGCCAGTCTAGCGAGAGTTCTCGACTTAAGTTCCGCGTTCCCGCCACGGCGATTCGATGCAGAACGTGAACGCGATTCTCGGCTGTGACATCGTGCCAAATCGGTTTGCGGAGGAGTGCGAGCGCGCCGTTTGATTCGACCAGAGCGCCCCAGCCGACGGGCACTTCCGATTCGCGGAATAACGACTCGGGCAGCACGATGAAAAACAAATTCGCGCAGCGGTAGCGAATTAGCTTCTCGAACTTTGTGCAATCGTAGAGTTGACTTTGTAGCGTCCGCAACTCGCGAAGCAGGCGCGCGTAACCGCGGTGGCCGATCGCACTGAAGTTCTCGGAATCGAACTCCGGGAAAAGCGAATCACCATTGTGCAGGTTTGGGTAGTGCGTACGCAGGCGCGCTTCGAAAAGTTGGCGGCGTTCACAGATCGCTATGAGCCGCCGCCGCACGGACTCGCTGTGGCAATTGTCTCGTCGCAAATCGCAGAGCGCCTGTTTGCATTCGAATACCGCTGTCGATCCAATTTGCTTCGGGACAGACCGATAGCCGGCCACGTCGGCGCGATATCGGCATCGGGGCAAGATCACCTCCATCGCGCACGCGGAAAATCCGTGCGTCTGCGCCCAAATAAACGCGAGCTCCTTGAGCCGGGCGTGTTGTGCTGTTTCGCCGTGGCGGCTTGTTACTCCCGCAGCCATCTTGCGAGTTCACGCGCCCAGTAGGTGGCGATGATGTCTGCGCCTGCGCGCTTGAGCGCCGTCATGATCTCCAGGACGGCGGCGCGCTCATCGAAGATCCCTTTCTCGGCCGCAGCTTTGACCATGGCGTACTCGCCGCTGACGTGATAGACGGCGGTTGGTTTTCCGAAGCGTTCACGCACGCGCCACAAAATGTCGAGATACGGCAGGGCAGGTTTCACCAACACAATGTCCGCCCCTTCCTCAACATCCAGCGCCACTTCGCGCAGCGCTTCATTGGCGTTGGCAAAATCCATTTGATACGAACGGCGATCGCCGAACTGCGGCGGGCTTTCGGCTGCTTCGCGAAATGGGCCGTAAAACACCGACGCAAATTTCGCGGCGTAACTCATGATACCTGTTTGATCGAACCCGCTCGCATCGAGTGTTTCACGGATCGCGCCGATGCGGCCGTCCATCATGTCGCTGGGTGCCACCACATCCGCCCCTGCAGCGGCGTGAGAAAGCGCGGTCTTCACCAAAAGTTCGATGCTCTCATCATTCAACACGTGAAAATGATCACCGTCGATACGCGTGACACCACAATGGCCGTGGCTCATGTATTCGCAGAGGCAAACGTCGGTGATCGCGATCAACTCCGGACATTTCGATTTGATCGCTAGCACCGCCTGTTGAATCACTCCGTCTTCTGCGTAAGCGCCGGTGGCTTGCTCATCTTTATGCGCTGGAATTCCGAAAAGCAGGATCGCTTGCAGCCCGAGGTCCTGAGCGCGGCATGCTTCATCGGCAACCTCTTTTGGCGGCAACTGAAAAACTCCCGGCATACTGCCGACCGGCCGGCGTTGGTCCAGTTTTTCGCTGACGAATAACGGCAGAACGAAATCGTCAATCCTCAAATGCGTTTCACGGACGAGGTTCCGCAGGGCAGGGGAACGCCGCAGGCGACGCGGGCGATGAATCAATCTTCGCACAGCGCGAGGCTACCCGCGCCGCGCGGTTGTCGCAAGTTCGCTACCGGCGTATGCCGGCGACGCTTAACGCGTCTCTGTCGCCTCTCCCCTTGCAATAAGGGGAGAGAATGAAGGTGAGGGGATCGGCACTGTCAGACCCGGCTCGCAGTCCACCCTCACCCTCCACCTCTCCCCTACGAAGGGAGAGGCGACCCACGATCACTGACGAGTATTTAATGGTGCCTGATAATCGGATGCAAGGGATGGCTTGACGGCGCGGAGCGTTCGGTGTCTGCATCTTAGCCGTGGCGCGTCGCTCCGATTATTTATTGATCGATATCAGTAACTCGTACGCAAAACTTGCGTTCGCATCGGGAGAGCGAGTCTCCAATCCTGCGCGGATCCCTACGGCAGAGCTTTCAAGCAGTGTCGTCACTGAATTTTTGAGGCGGCGATGGGTAAACAAACTCGTCGTCTCATCAGTCGTGCCCGCAAAGAACTCCGCGATTTCCAAGGCAGCGCAGAAGAACGTGAAGGTCATCTGGTTAGATTGGAAACTGAAGCTGGGTGTAGCCATTGATTATCCCAAACCGAAATCGATTGGCGCGGACCGCCTGGCGAACGCGGCGGCTGTCGCCGAACTTTACGGATGCCCGGCAATCGTTGTGGACTTCGGCACAGCAGTGACTTTCGACGTCGTTTCTGAGCGGCGCAGCTACATCGGCGGCGTGATTGCGCCGGGACTCGAAGCGATGACAAGTTTTCTTTATCAACGGACAGCGCTGCTGCCGAGGCTGTCGCTGAAAGAGCCACGTCGTGCCGTCGGCAAATCGACTATTGAAGCAATGCGTTCCGGTGCCGTGTTCGGCTACCGTGGATTGGTTCGCGAGATGCTGGCGCGAATCAGAACAGAGCAGTTTCCGCGCAAAGAAGTTGTGGTCGTTGGGACTGGCGGTTATGCGCGCCTTATTGCCAAGAACCTGCCGGAGATCGCCGTGATTCATCCGCACCTGACTCTCGAAGGATTGCGGATTGTTGGGAACTTGAATTGAAGACAAGGAGTGACGGCTTCCAGCCCGAAAGCTTCTGAGGCTGCCCCGGCGGTCGTTCCTTGCAAAACGTTTTTCCGAACGGGACTGAAAATCTTCGCACCGAACGCAAATTCGACTTGTCAGGGACGCTAATCAGGGCTTGAATCGGTGGTTCATGAGAATCTGGAAGATCGCTGCGATCGCAGCGCTGGGACTTACCTCATTTGCCGCGGACAATGTTGCCCCGACTAAGGCGGAGTTGGAGGAGATGTACAACACCGCGTACCGCGCATTCGATG
>JBKPBJ010000260.1:0-8748 GCA_046726875.1 Verrucomicrobiota bacterium | reverse complement strand
GGCAGGACAACATTCCGCTTATACAAAGGCTCCGAAATCGAATACACGCAGACGCGACTGTTAGAACGACGATTGCGCTAATCGGATTCGGATTGGCGCTGATCGGATGCCGACAGCACGTCGCGGTCGCGCAAGTCGATCGAAATGGTCCCGTCGAGGTGGCAATTCCGGAGCACGGCGCTTACACGGGAGCGTTCATGGATTTTGGCGATGCAGAGGACGACGTGACGCTCGAAACGATCGAGGATTTCGAGGAGATGGTAGGAAAACATCAGGCCATCATCGTCTCGTCGAGCTACTGGGGAGAACAAAATTTTCCTGCCGACAATCTCAACATAATTTGGCGACACGGCTCGTTGCCGCTGGTTTTCTGGTCGCCATGGGACAAGCCGTATGAGGAAGATCGCGGTCCGGACAGGTTCAGTTTAACTGAGATTCTTGCGGGAAAGTGGGACGCATACATCGACAAGTGGGCTGACGCGGCCCGGGATTTTGGCCACCCATTGATGGTGGTCTTCGGTGTCGAAATGAACGGCACGTGGTTTCCCTGGTCGGGCGCTTACTACGGCGGTGCACAATGGGTCCCGGAATACAACAATTGGAAAGGCCCGGAAACCTTTCGGCGAGCGTACCGATATGTTGTGGATCGCGTCCGTGCGCACGGTGCGTCAAACATCAAATGGATGTTTCACACCAACAATTATCCGTATCCGTACGAAACCTGGAACTGCGCTCCTGCGTATTATCCGGGCTCGGATTACGTCGATTGGCTTGGGCTCAGCGTTTATGGGCAGCAATACAGGGACGAGCCGAATCCGGATATTCCTTCATTGGTCGACTGGCCGTACGAGGAAATGAGCCGGCTCGATCCGCATAAGCCCATCATGATTGCGGAATGGGCGACCGGTGAATTTCCGCTTACCACGGCCCCACCCAGCGCTATCCGCAAACCGGCGTGGATCAAACAAGGTCTGGAGCTGTTCCGTACCCGTTATCCACGGATCAAAGCAGCGCTTTATTGGCACGAGCGCTGGCAAAACCCAGACGGTTCTTACAGCAATCTGCGTGTGAATTCTTCCGTGGAATCGCTCCGAGCATATCGCGCGGGAGTCGCCCATCCAGACTGGATCGGCGATCTAATTCTGCGCGCAATTCCGAAAACGTGACGACACAATTCAGGGTTCTTGTAGCCGTCGCCCTGTGGGCGACGCACGCGCTTTGCCACATCGCAGGTTGCGCTTCCCACAGGGAAGCGGCTACAGAAAAAACGGCTTTGAGTTAGACAAAATGTACACTTGGCGGCGTCTTGACAGTAAAGACCGTGAAAAGGTCATGGAGCCTATCGCCAGCCATGAGAATTGGAGGAACTGCTTTTCTGAAGTTGCGCCTGGATTGCTTCTGTTCGCCCGTCAATGGGTGCAGTCAGCGGCCGACGCGGAAGACATTGTTCAGGACGCTTTCGTCAAGTTCTGGCGGCGTAACCACAACATTGATAACCGCGCGTTGCTCTACGCCGCAGTTCGTTCCCTCGCGCTCGATTTTATCCGTCGCGACGCTCGCCGTGCACGACGTGAGGCGACGGTTCTTGCCGAAACCGAGCCGGCCGTTGAGCCGCACTTTGAATTGGAAAATGACACCCAGTCGGCGCTCGCCACGGCAGTGGAGTCTTTGCCGCGCGATCAGCGGGAGGTGCTGGTCTTGAAAATTTGGAATGATCTTACATTCAGCGAAATCGCCGGCGCGCTGGGAATTTCGCAGAACACAGCAGCATCGCGGTATCGGTATGCGTTGATGAATTTGAAGAAAACTTTGCAACCACAATGAATGATTTTTCGGAGCTTGAAAAAGACCTGAGCAAGTTGCGACCAGCGCAGCCGTCGCCGGCGCTTTTCGAGCGAGTAGGGGAAGCTCTTCAAAATGGTAGGGCAGGCATCAAGGAGTGCCGGCCTTTAGGCCGCCGCTGGGGCGGCCTGGAGGCCGGCCATCCTTGGTGGTCGTTAGGTTTCGGCCTCGCTGCTGCCGCTGTTTTGATTTTGTTCGCAGTAGTCACGACGGAACGTCGGCATGAGCACCAACAAACCGTCGCGCAAAGTTCGCCTGCTCCCGAAACACGGCCGGTTCCTCTCGAGACGGAACGATCCACATTCCCCGGCAGATTCGTTCCTGCCGGTGGAACGAATGTCGTTTACAACGCCCGCGACGAAGGATTGCATTTTGCTGACGGCTCCGAGCGGCCGGTGCGGCGCGTTCGCTACAACACACAACAAACCTGGCGGTGGCGCAATCCGGAAACGGGTGCATCCCTCCGCGTCTCCTATCCGAGCGAGGAAATCGTTCTCATCCCAGTTTCAGGTCAATGATTCAACAAAACAAACCATGAAGATGAAATCCATATTGAGTATCACAGTCATCGCGTTGTTGCCGATCGCAGCACTCGCACAAACACCGCCTGCGCCGCCACAACCGCCACAACCTGCCCGTCCGCCGCATCCACCAGGAATGCCGGGTTATCACGAAAAAGGTCCCAAGGTTCCGGTCACATATCTCGGTGTGGACACGTCGCAAGTGCCAACCGTTGTGAGTGAACAGCTTGGCCTGGCCAAAGGCCTCGGGTTGGTTGTCGATTATGTAGAGCCGAACAGCCCTGCCGCTGCCGCTGGCGTTCAACAGAACGACATCCTCAAAATGCTGAACGACCAAATTCTGATCGAGCCGAGTCAATTGCGAAAGCTCCTGCAAACTTTCCCCGAAGGAACGGAAGTGACGCTCACTGTCTTGCGCAAGGGACAGGAGCAAAAGCTCACCGTTAAACTCGCTAAAAAGGAAGTGCCGCAGCGGCATTCGATGTTTCCCGGGGGCAACCACGATTGGCATTGGGACTTCGATGCCACAGGCGATCTCGGCGACCAAATGCAGGATCTCAAGGAACAACTCAAAGAGCAAGTGGGCGATGCGCAACGCGGCATTATCCGCGGAGCGGTGATGCAAGCTCATGAAGCAGCGAGACACGCGCGTGATGATGCCCGTCGTGCAGCAGACGAGCTTCGAATCTTTTTTGAAGACAATGGCGGGGCCAAAGCCAGCAAGATCGACCTGGGCAAAGCGCAGATTGTTTTCTCAGACGAGAAGGGCGAGCTCAAATTGGCGAACGTGGACGGAAGAAAACTGCTCACGGCGAAAGATCCGCAGGGCAAATTGCTCTTCAGCGGTCCAGTCGAAACGAAGGAGGACTTGGACAAGATGCCCGCCGACGTACGCCGACGCTATGAGCGGTTACAGCAAAATGACTTGCCCACAGTCGCGCCGCGATCCGACACAGATAGCGCGGACGAAGCTGATACGGACGATGGAGACGATGAGGACGATGATGACGACAACGAGACTGGTGAATCAGTACAGCAGCAGGTGTCGTTTCAATCATCTCCCCGCGAGATAATTCCACATTCAATCTCATTTTGACGGGCAGAGGAGGAACTCCTCGAGCACGTCAACCTGGCGTAGCCAGCGCTCGGCGGAGTTCTCTGTTCTTCGTCCTGCATCGATACTCGGCGTCTGATACAAACGCCCTACAATGAAATGCGCTGAGGACAGTGCATGCTGCAGCGCGGCTGTCGTAAAATCGTAATGGTATTTTTCTTGCCGTTAAAAATTCGCGTGCTTATAACGGACACGCGTGATGCTATGGGTCTTGTTGCTCACCGGAATCATTACGTGTGTATCTCCGCTGTTTGGTGAAACGTCGTCGTCGCCCTCAGCTACACCGTCGCTGGAGCAACGCGTGGCTGATCTAGAAGCCTATGTGACAAATTCGCCGCGCGGGGCCGATGTCGGTTCGGCGAGTAACTCGAACATCGCCGCGCCGGGTCCGAGTTACAACGCATGGATGATGACGTGCGCTGCGCTGGTGCTTTTTATGACGTTGCCGGGCCTTGCACTCTTTTACGGCGGGCTTGTTCGAGCAAAAAATGTGTTGTCGGTGCTGGCGCAATGTCTCGGTATAGCCGGACTGGTCACCATTATTTGGTGGGCGATAGGTTACTCGCTCGTTTTTTCGCGCGGGTTTCCAGTCGTTGGGGGATTAAGGTTTGCGTTTCTGCACGGAGTCGATGCGCGACCGAACTCTGATTATTCGTATTGGGTTTCGCAGAATGTTTTCGCGATGTACCAACTCATGTTCGCCATCATTACGCCGGCTTTAATTATTGGCGCGGTTGCGGAGCGGATGAAGTTCGCTGCGGTGCTGGTGTTCGTAGGCATCTGGATGTTTCTCGTTTATTTCCCGATCGCGCACATGGTCTGGGGAATTGATGGGCGGATGAATGGCGTCTGGAATCCCGCCGCAAAAATCACCGCCATCGATTTCGCAGGCGGAACCGTCGTTCACATGACCTCGGGTTGGTCGGCGCTCGTCTTATGCATTCTTCTTGGACACCGGCTCGGATTCAGAAAAGAAATCATGGCGCCGCACAGCATGGTGCTTTGCATGGTGGGAACGGGTCTGTTGTGGGTCGGATGGTATGGCTTTAACGCGGGCAGCGCACTTGCGCCTGATGGGATCGCGGCGAACGCGTTCATGAGCACTACGCTTGCGACGGCGGTCGCGTCGTTCACATGGGCGATGCTCGAGTATGCGCTGCGCGGTAAACCGAGCGTGCTCGGTTTCTGTTCGGGTGTCGTGGCCGGACTGGTTGTGATTACGCCGGCTTGCGGGTATGTCGGGCCGAGCGGCGGTGTAATGATCGGGATTGCTGCTGGAATTGTCCCGTTTTTTGCATGCACAAAACTCAAATCATGGCTCGGCTATGACGATGCGCTTGATACGTTCGGCATTCATGCCGTGGGTGGAACACTCGGCGCGTTTCTCACTGGGATCTTTGCGACGGCGAGCGTAAATCCGAATCTTTCCTTGAGCGTCAGCGGCTCGCTCAATCCGGCCACGCAAAACGGTCTAGCCAGGATTGTCGGTCACACACTGTGGATCGAGCAACTGAAAGCGATCGTGATCACCATCGTGCTGTCAGTGGTGGGAAGCGCTCTCATTGGGGCGCTCGTGAGAGGAGCAATCGGTCTGCGCATCGCGCCCGAGATCGAGCGGCAGGGGCTCGACATCAATCAACACGGAGAGGAAGGCTATATCACATCGTGAACTGGTTCTTACTCGTGCTCATGGGAGCAGGAGCAAGAGCAAGAGCAAGAGCAAGAGCAAGAGGTAAGAGTTCAATTCTCAAATGAATCACGACAGTGAGCATCTGCAATTGCTGGCGATTTTTCACTACGTAGTCGCCGGTGTAGCTGCGCTGTGTTCGTTTTTCCCGCTGCTGTACTCGGTAATGGGCGGGTTCTTGCTTTACGCGGCTCAACATCCGGGATCAAACAATCAGGAACCACCGCCTGCCTTCCTTGGCTGGATATTTATTGTGCTAGGCGCAGTCTTCTTCCTCGCAGGTGTCACAATGGCGATCTGCATTCTGATTGCTGGTCGATGCCTTTCCCGTCGCAAGCGTTATTCGTTCGCGCTGGTGATCGCCTGCATCGAATGTCTTTTCGTTCCGTTCGGGACAATTCTCGGAGTCTTTACAATCGTTGCGCTTTCGCGTGAGTCAGTGAAGGCGTTGTTCTCCGGCGCACAAACACCAGCACCGCTGTAGCGTCGACCCGGCCACCGATGGCTTATGAACTACGACCTCCGTCAGCGGTGCAATTACCGTATGCGGCGCAGCGTGCGCTCGGCAGCGCACGCTACAGTATTTAACAGTGCTAGGTAAGCGCGGGGTTCGTTTATTGTCCGCCGGCGCCGTGGCTCATGCTCTGAGCTTCACGCTGCAATTGCTCGGCGTTCGCTCTCTTCACGTTCAAGGCACCAGGCTCGACGGCTCCATCGGGAACTTCGACCCAGCGACCACCCGTATGACTGCCGGTGCTCGGGGGCATCCAGACCATGTGCTTTCCCTTCTTTTGCTCGGTGCTTGCTTGCCCAGCCGGCAGTGGTTTCAAATCAAAGTTCAGTAACGTTGACTGATCCGACTTGGTTTTCGTGTTGGTGATGGATCCTTTTGTGGCCCCTTTCACCACCAGCGAAACCCGGTAAACTCCGGGCTGCAGACCCTGTGAAATGTAGCGACCCTGTGCATCGGTTTTCACCGTATTGAAGAGCTGCTTGCCATCTCTCGATTCAACTCGAATATCCGCGCCTTTAATCGGTTGTCCCTTTGCATCCTTCACGATTCCCTGAATGCTTCCTGGTCCCGCCCAAGCGTTCGCAGCACAAAGCATCAGCCCAATAATCCCCATCCTCAGTAACTTTGTAAGCATATCAATTGAAGATAGACGCGGGAGAGGAGCAGAGCAATTTTCGCGGACACTGGTAGCAAATTGACTCTGCATTTTTTCTTCTATGCTCCTGACGGCTCGGGATTTGAAGAGCGGAGATTTCGATTTCTTTGGTATGTGGTTCATATTTTTATTCAGACTTGAATGGTTCATTAGTTCCTACAGGGAAAACGAGGCGAAGTTCCAAAATAATTTGCTGAATGAGCGAAAAAGCGAAGTTTTCGCGAGTGGTCTGTTGCTGTAGCGGCGCCTTTGTGAGGCGCGGGCACACGGCCCACAGGGCCGTGGCTACAGATTAGAAGCGTTTTTTCAAAGCGACGTCCCAGGTACGACCTTTGACGTTGGTCGTCGTTTCGTCGTACTCGTTTTAAGAATTACTAACGATCAACACTGTATGTCTGAATGTTGGAACCGGAATGCTCATTTGGCTTGTCGTCGGCTTCGACCCAAGTACCGCCGAGATGGGTCCCGGTACGACCTGGCACCCATACCATGCGCTTTCCGCCCTTTGCATTGTTACCTGCTTGGGACGTTGACTTGAAATCGAAATTCAGCTGAGTCGGTTGATTCGCCTTGGTCTGCGAGTTCATGATCGACGCCTTGACCGCGCCATTCACAAGCAATGTTACCCGGTAAACGCCCTGTTGCAGTCCCCGTGAAATATAGCGGCCCTTTGGATCGGTCTTAACTGTGCTGAACACCTGTTTGCCGTCTCGCGATTCGATCCGAACGTCTGCGCCGTTAATCGGTTCGCCTTTAGCATCTTTGACAAACCCCTGAATGGACGCTGGCCCGTCCGCTGTAATTTTGTTCGTTCGCACACTGGCTTCCAATGCGCGATCACGCACACTGGTGTTGAATCCCGTACCTGGAGGCGCAGCGGTCACGTCCGCTGTAATTTTGTTCGTTCGTAGACCGGCTTCCAATACGCGATCACGCACACTGGTGTTGAATGCCGCCTCCGGAGGCGCAGCGATCACGTCCACTGTAATTTTGTTCGTTCGCAGACCGGCTTCCAATGCGCGATCACGCACACTGGCACTGAATCCCGTCCCTCGAGGCGCAGCGATCACGCGAGTGTCCGGGCGGCGCGGGTCGAAATCTCCCGGAGATGTGTAATCCGGAACTGTAAGATTAAACGGATTCTGTACGGGCACGCTACTGCCGATAGTGCTTATTCCTGTCGGATGAGTTACATCCGTGAAAAGTCCCTGTAGATAACGGTCGTATATGCCACTGCCGGGTTGTTCGTGGGCGGAAACTCGAACGCCGAACTTGATCTTGAGCGCGTCAACGATAGACCGGGCGATTTCGTCTTGGAGTGCAAACACGCCGTCCAACTCGCGATCATAAGTTTCCGTCCACACGCGAAAACCGTTTCGCGCGTCAGTCAGTTCAGCTGTCACACGAACGCGATTACCTTGGCGCTGCAAACTTCCTTCGAGCACATTTCCAACGTTGAGTTTTTCTCCAACCTCCTTTGTGTTCTTTCCTTTCAATGAGAATGACGAAGCTCGGCCGGCCACGCGCAAACCGTCAACCTGCGCCAACGTATGGAGAATCTCCTCGCTTATGCCGTCACCCAAATATTCCTGATCTTTCGTCTCGCTGGAATCGGTAAATGGTAGAACCGCAATACTCCTGTCTGGGGGATTAAACTGCGACGGTCGGAAGAGTTCGCCGCGAAATAACCAAACCGCAGCCGCGCCTAAAAGGAGACCGGCAGTCGCTGCTCCAACCAGTTTGGGGTTACGCTGCGACCAGCGCCAGATCCGCGCTGGAGGTGAAACCGGGCGAGCGACGATCGGACGACCATCGAGCCAGCGTTCCAGATCGGCTGCGAGATCTCCGGCGGACTGATACCGCGCTTTTGGATCACGTTCGAGACAGCGTGCACAAATCGTCTCCAAATCGCGATCGAGCGATGGTGCCAGCGAGCGTAGTTTTGGCGCGTGCGTTTCAGACGCTTTGCGAATTACGGAAACCGGATTGGAACCCACGAATGGTGGACGTCCGGCAAGCACGTTGAACAGAACTGCGCCGAGACTGTAAACATCGGCAGCTGGGGTAAGATCGAGGGCTGCGTCGCCGGCCTGTTCGGGGGCAATAAACCCTGCGGTTCCGAAGGTAGTTAGCGACCGTGTAAGATCGTTGTTCCCGTCCAGCAGCTTCGCCAAACCGAAATCGCTGACCAGTGGCTCGCCTCGATCGTTGAGCAGAATGTTTCCCGGCTTTAGGTCGCGATGGAGAACTCCACGGCTGTGGGCGTAGTCGACAGCGCGCGCGACCTTCGCCATCAGTTGCACACATTTGCGTGGCTCGTCGCGAAGAGAAGCCGCGTTCTCGTGCAAGCTTCCCTTCTCCGCGAGTTTCATGCTGAAAAACGGCAGGCCGTCCTCGCTTTCGCTCACTTCATAA
>JBKPBJ010000259.1:0-2732 GCA_046726875.1 Verrucomicrobiota bacterium | reverse complement strand
GTCAATGTGGGCAAGCTTTGCAATCTCACCTGCGTGCATTGCCATGTGAACGCCGGGCCCAAGCGCAAGGAGATCATGACGCGCGAGACAGTTGATCGGATCATCGATTGGCTGGCGAATTCGGAGATTCCAACGGTTGACCTCACCGGTGGCGCGCCGGAAATGATCCCCGATTTTCGCTACTTTATCGAGCGTGTGAAAGAGCTACAGCCATCACGTCACATGATCGATCGCTGTAATCTAACAATCTTGCTCGAGGACGGATACCAAGATCTTGCCGAGTTTCTGGCCGGTAAAAAAGTGGAGATCATCGCGTCGATGCCGTGTTACTCAGCGGCAAATGTGAATGCGCAACGCGGAGACGGCGTATTCGAAGGCAGCATCGCAGCACTACAACTTCTAAACTCGTTAGGCTACGGAACCGATGCAGAGTTGCCGTTGCATCTCGTTTACAATCCGGTGGGCGCATTCCTACCTCCGGTGCAAGAGGAGCTTGAGTCCGATTACAAGCGCGAGCTGCAGAAACATTTCGGAATTGTGTTCAACAATCTTTACACGCTGACGAACCTTCCGATCGGTAGGTTCGCCGCTTACCTGCGTCACAACGATCGGCTCGATGAGTACATGCAACTTCTGATCGAGGCATTCAATCCAGCCACTATCGAAGGTCTCATGTGCCGCAACACCATCAGCGTCGGGTGGCGTGGTGAAGTTTATGACTGCGACTTCAACCAGCAGCTCGGGATGCAATGGGTGGGTAGGGTAGGCGCGCTACGCCGACCGGATCTCGCGCCTGCGGGACGGCGTCCCTACCATCACGACAGCGACAACGAACGCTTATTCCTTTGGGACATCGACCCGTGCTCACTTGAGAACCGCGAGATTATGACCGGCGATCACTGTTTCGGTTGCACGGCCGGTGCTGGTTCGAGCTGCGGCGGCGCGATTGTGTAGTGCCGTCCTGTAGCCGCTTCGCTGTGCGAAGCGTCTGCGCCGCCCACAGGGCGACGGCTACAGCGCTAGTGTGACAGCCTAGTTCTTCGATACGGCGACCACATGCGCCGTCATTGGTAAAATGAATTCGTTTCCTCGCGCGTACTGTTTGATTCCGTCTTCGATCGCGATGCGAATCTTTTCCAACTTTTCTGGCGATTGGCGCGCCAGAAGCCCTGCCGTGCGGACACCCGCGTCGCGCTCCGCTTCGAAAAGATAGCCCGCGTCCGGAAGATGCCATTCAACCGTGCGCGTCTCATAGCTCATCGAAGCGCCGTCGAACCCGCCTCGTTTCAACACTTGCCGGCATTCCTCTCGTTCGCCGTACAAATATTTCGGCGGACCTTCGGGCAAGCCGACATCCAAATTCGCGTAAGCTTCAATCGCGTCACTAACGATCTTTGCGCCCGGGTTCCGTTCTGGTCCGGCCCAAACAGTAAAACCAAACTTGCCTCCCCGCTTCAAAACGCGGCATGCTTCGGCGCATGCTTTTTCTGGTTGTGAGACGTGCAACAAGCCGAAGTTCATAAACACACGATCGAAACTACCGTCTTCAAATGGCAGGTCCTGTGCGTCGCCTTGTGTGAATCGAATCTCCGGAAACATTCGCTTCGCGATCGCGACCATTTTGTGGGAGAAATCGATTCCCGTGGGAACCGCGCCCAAATTTTTCGCTGCGGCTGACACGTAGCCAGGTCCACACGCGACATCCAAAGCCAACATGCCGTGCGAAACGCTGGCGTCTGCCAAAAGCGAGGGAATAAATTGCCGCGTTAGCGACGACCACTCCGAATCGTATTTGTCCGCCACTCGTTGCCACCCCGCGTGTTCGAACTGAGCGAAGTCGTCCATAATTTTCCACATTCCAATAATCTTGTAGCCAGCGCCGCGGGGGCTGTAAACGAGCGAAATGTAGCGGCCACGGAAGTCAGGCAGCTTGCCTGACCTGGCCAGCAGGCTGCCAGCCTGCCGAAACGTGGAGTAAACTCGGACAGGCAAGCTGCCTGTCAGCCGAGACAGGCTGGCAGCCTGTCCTCCTACTCCAAAGGGAATTCGATTCGTTCTTCTTCTGCGCGCGGGACGAGTTTGTTCCGCTCAATAATGCGGGCGCAGGTGTTCCACCGCAAAATGGCATCGTCGTGGCCGGACGGACTGAGCGGTTCAGCTTTTTCGAACCAGTCCATTGCTTCGCGCAAGAGATCGTAAGCCTGAAACCGGCAGCCCGGAGTGTGCTGTCGTAGTTTCGCCTTTGCCCTGCGTTCGGCGATGATTCCGGAATAATATGCGCGCTCATATTCCGATTTCACGCGGGTCAGCAATTCTTTTGTTTGCGTCTCGCTGACGCCATACCCTTTTTCGAAGCGATCGGTGAACGCGAGCAAAAGCGTGATGATGGCCCGCTGGTTATCGGGATCGACAGCAAGAATATCGAGACAGATGCTCTCCGCTTCGCCAGGTTCGTTGAGCAAACGGTAGCGCTCCGCTTTTTCCAGTGCCGCCGGAATGGCGTCTTTGTGGAGTTGTTTCAGCTCGGCCATGGCGGTAATGTCGTTGAAGCGTTAAACCGTTGAAGCGTTCAAGCGCATATGGTTTTATCTGTCATTCTGAGCGGAGCGAAGAACCTCAGATTATTTTCTGCGGCGCTCAGGGTCCGCGAGCCGATAGTCCGAGATGTTTCGCTTCGCTCAACATGACAGCAAGGCTTTAAGGCTTGAACGCTTCAACGTTTTTGCGATCAC
>JBKPBJ010000258.1:0-6351 GCA_046726875.1 Verrucomicrobiota bacterium | reverse complement strand
AGACATGCTTGGCGGCGGACACCGGTTCGACTACGACACTGAAGCGCTCATCATCGCCAGCCGTAAAGGCTACCGAATCGAATCCGTCCCAATCACGACTGTGTACACAGACCAAGTCAGCAAGATTCATCCCGTGCGCGACGCGCTTCGCTTTTTCAAATTGATGCGGCGCTATAAAGCCAGCCGCATCTGACATAATGTCGCGCGCGGCGCGGTTTAAGAAAGCAGAGTCTTGACTCCCAAAATTAGAGTCCCGGGATTTTTGTAAGGTCCGCCGTTTTCTGGCAAGAAGTTCAATGTGGCAAACAGGTGAAATTTGGTCGGTGGCGGTCAGACCTTGGCTCACGCGCGTAGATCTTCGCCTGCGTCTTACGACGCGTCGCACGACGACGCGGTTACATTTACGGTTTTCTGGCAGGCAGTGGCTTTGAGCTTTTGAGGATTTCCGATTCGGGTGTGAGCGTGGCGGGTTTGCCGCTGAAGATGATCCGATTCGGTTTTTGGGCGAGCGTTTCGACAAGTTCCTTGGCGTACGTGGTGACCACTTTCAGGTTCAAAAGCGTGACGTGGAGTTGCCTCAATTGTTCCTGAAGCTGTTTGTCGGTCGTGCTGATAAACTTGTCGGCTGTTCCCAAGACCGAGTCCGCACCCCTGGCGAGGCCATCGAGGTTTGTGATCACGTTTTGTATCTGGTCCGCGTCCATTTTTAGCGAATCAGCCAGCGGTCCGAGCTTCGGCGCGAAATCATCGAGATCTCTCTTTAGATCCGTGACCGTGACGTCCAGATTATTGAGCAATTTGTTTGCGTTCTCGAACAGCGGGCCGGCTTCAGCGGTAATTTGTTCGAGGCCATAGGCTGGGTGACCTTCGATCGCTGCGTTGTTTGCCAGCGTCTGACCACCTGGTGTCCCTGCAGAAAGCGCCACAAATTTCGGAGACAACATCGTATCGGAGCTGAGCGTGGCCGTAACGTCTGTCGGCAACGGCGGAATCCCTTCGTTAAGGCTGACCGTCACGCGCACGGCATCCTTTTTGTTTGCGGTTGCTTCGCGCTCCTGCGCGGTGAGGTGACGCATGGCGATCACGCGCCCTGCCGGTGCGCCGGCATAACGGACCTCTGAGTTGACCTTTATTCCCGTCACATCTTCGTAATTAATCTGGAGAGTGCGCGCCGATTTTTTGAGGCGATAACCCGATAGCGCGAATGTGAGCGCCGCGAGCAGGACGATACTGCATGCGATCACCGACAGCGCGACCAGGTAATCAGAGAGGCTACGTTTCATTAATGCTTGTGATGAAAACGAAACCGCCCGCCCAGGAATGGCCGAGGCCGGACATGTTGCTGATCTTTATGCTCTTCCTGCGAAAGGTTCAACGGAATTGGCCCGTCAGGATGCCCGTGAATGAATTGCTGTACTTCCAGATTGGGACTGTTCCGAATTTCGTCCGGTGTGCCTTGCGCCACAATCGAGCCGTGGCCAAGCATGATCATCCGTGTCGCGATGCGAAATGCGCTGGTCATATCGTGCGAGACGACGACTGCTGTCATATGGCTGTCTTTGGTCAACTTCAGCGTGAGCTCATCTACTACGGCGGTCATTATTGGATCAAGCCCCGAGGTCGGCTCATCGCTGAATAACAACTCCGGATCGAGAGCTAGCGCCCGCGCGAGTCCCACCCGTTTTTTCATTCCGCCGCTAATTTCATCCGGCGTCAAATCTTCAAAGCCGGTCAACCCGACCATGGCAAGTTTTTGTTTCACGATTTGCTCGATCTCATCCGGCGATTTCTTTGTGTGCTGCAATAGTGGAAGCGCAACATTCTCCCCTACTGTCAGCGAAGCGAGTAGCGCGCCGGACTGAAATAGCATACCGAACCGCAGGCGGATACGTTCAATTTCGCGTTCTTTCATTCCGGTGATTTCTTCTCCAAAAAGTTTCACGGATCCTGAAGTCGGCGTCATCGAGCCGATCATGTGCCGGAGCAGAGTGCTCTTACCGCAACCGCTGCCGCCCATGATCACAAGCGTGTCGCCGCGATAAACATTGAACGAAATGTCGTCGAGTACTGCTCGGTCGCCGAACGTCCGGACAAGATGGTTTACTTCGATGATGGAGTCTCCGTTTGCACTCATGTGCTAAAGAAAAAGATTCCGGTAAGAACCGCGTTCATGACCAGCATAGCGAGTATAGCTTCCACGACGGAAGCAGTCGTAGCTTGTCCCACACCTTCGGCGCCACCTTCGACATTCAGCCCCGCGTTGCACGCGATGGTGATGATGATCCAGGCGAAAACTACGCTCTTAATCATTCCTGAATACAAATCCCACGTTTCCGAACTCTCAAGCGCGCGCAGCACATAACCGGCAGTATTGAAGTCGAGTGCGGAAACGCACACTGCCCAACCGCCAACGATTCCGATGTAATTGCCAAAAATAGTGAGCGCTGGGAGCATCACCATCATGGCCAAAAAACGCGGCACGACCAGGTATTGAATCGGATTAATGGCCATCACTTCAAGCGCCTCAATTTCCTCGGACACCTTCATCGTACCCAGCTCCGCCGCGACCGCTGAGCCACTGCGGCCGATTACGATCACGGCGATTAGCACCGGTCCCATCTCGCGCAGTAACGTGATCATCACCAGATCGGGAATGTACATCTCAGCGCCGAGGCTCTCGAGAGAATGAGCTGCCTGCATCGCCAGCGTGACGCCAACACTGAACGCTGTGAGTGCGACCATTGGCGCCGCGCGCACACCGATGGCTACCATTTGCCTGAAGATCGGCGCGATCTTGAAAAATTGTCCGGTGAACGGCGCGACAAAAATCCAGTAGAGCAAACTGAGATTAAGTCGGAGGTAATTTTTCACGTGAACTCCGAGCGCGCATAATGCCAAGGCTGGCAGAATGCACAAAGCGGAAAGTTTCGCGGCCGCGCCATGGTTGGCCAAATGGCTTGAAATGCTGCGAGTATATTGGCTTGCGCCGAACGGCGTGCAGAGGACTGCCCGCCCTACCGTCGAATGTCTGGTAGGGCGCGTCACTCCGTGCGCGCCGGCGTCCTCAGCGGCGCACTGAAGCAACACTATTAAAATCCAAACCCAAGTCGCGAAAGATTACCTGCGCTGCATTGCGCCCGGGCGCCATGGATACACCCGGCCCCGGATGACTGCCGGAACTGCACAGATACACGTTAGGCACAGGCGTTTTGTATTGTCCAAGCTCGGGAATCGGGCGCAGCGAACCGCTTTGGTAGGGGAGAAACGCGCCCTGACCGAGCGTGCCGCGAACGGCGCTGATGATTTTGCGCGAGATATCAACCGGCGAATGGGCCACCCGCTTCAGAATCTTTAGCTTCAAGTCGGGAATGTAATTCGCAGTAATCAGGTCGATGAGGTAATCGGCGTAAGGTTCGCGCGCTTCATCCCAGGTGCGCGCCGGAACTTTACCGGTTGCATCGCCAGTGATGACGTAGGGCACACTCAGCACCACGAATTTCATCAGCGCTTTACCGGCAGGCGCGCGACTGGGATCGATCGCGGAATCATTCCAACTCACGATCATCGGCGCCGACGGCAGCGCGCCTCCGCGGCATTCGAGATAGACTCGGGAGAAGAAATCGAGTGACGCCTCGGTAAGATGAACATGCGCTGATTGCCGCGCGGCAGGTCCCGCCTTGTAATTAAAAGGGCTCTGGAGCGCCACGAACATGACGAAAACCGAATCGCCCCACTCGTATTGTATCATCTTGTCGAGGATTTCTTGTCCGACCATTTCTTTGCCTAACAAGTGGATCACAACATTACCCGGATCGATATTTGAGACGATCAACTCACCAGCGGGAATCTCCTCGCCGCTCGCGAGTCGTACGCCAGTAGCACGTTTTGCGTCACCCAGAATTTTCTCCACAAGGGCGCTGGTGCGGATTTCGCCGCCGTGCGCTCGCAGATCGTCAGCCAGTGCGAGTGTAACGCGATGCATCCCGCCTTTGACCAGACTGTTGCCGGCATTTTGCAAAACTGAGGCGAACAGCCAGCCGAGCTCTGCGCCGCCGGCATCGTCGGGCGACGCGCCGAGAAACGTGGCGAAGGAGCCGAATAGTGTCTTCGTTGCCTCCGATTCAAGCGTCTGGTTCGCACACGATCTGACGCTTTGCATGCTGAATCGGTACGCTTCCATCCTGGCAGGCGACGCGGCAAATTGCGCTGCGGCCACCGGAAATGAGAGCGGCGGTGAAAACATCGCCGCAGTGATCGCATGCTTTTGCGCGAGAAACTGGTGCATCAGCGCACGCCATGTGTCGCCGTCGTTCGCAGAGTAGCGGGCTATCTCGGCAACGGTTTTTTCAATGTCGCGATGAACGCTGATGATGTCGCCTGCGGGAAAGGCATGCGAAAAAGGAATCTCCGGTTCGATGAGCTCGTAGCGATCAAGCAAACCCAGCTCATTCGGAACCGGTGAGAGATTTGCGAGTTGATAGCCGCTGGCATGAATGTCCGACCAAAAGCCCGGCAACGTCTCTTCTTCGGTGACAGTCATACCGCCAACCATGTGATATTGTTCGAGGACAAGAACCTTCAGACCAGCTCTGGCCAGGTAACACGCGCACGTCAGGCCGTTGTGCCCTGCGCCGATGATGATGGCGTCATAGTGATTCGACATACTGAAATGAGCCGGAGAAATTGTCGGTTGCTCCGACCGCGCAGAATGCCAAGCTGCGCGCACTGACGAAAGCCGAAATTTCCAAAAGACGATGGCCCAAAACGAAATCGACGCGGTCCGCGCACTGCTGAGTTCGAAGCCGCGACCGGTTGGCTGGCTTGAGCGCCGAAACCGGATCGATGAGATCGGTGCTGTTTGGCCGGTTGCAGACGACGTGGAACTCACTGCCGTCGATGTAAACGGCGTGCCGGGCGAATATTCCATGGTTGCTGGCAGCGATCCTTCTCGCGTGCTGATGTTTTTCCATGGCGGCGGCTATTGTTCCGGTTCAATCCAGAGCCACCGTCGTTTGGTGACCGAAGCGGGCCGCGCCGCAAGAATACGAACACTCGCCGTCGCATATCAACTCGCGCCGGAACATCCGTTTCCCGCAGCGTACGATGACGCGCTGACTGCATGGCGATTTTTGCGAAATCAAGGTATCGCTGCTGCGCACATTGCGATCGGTGGGGACAGCGCAGGGGCCGGACTCACTCTCGCATTGATCAGCCGGTTGCGTGACGCACACGAGGAGCTTCCCGCATGCGGGTGGCTGATCTCACCATGGACGGACCTGACATTGTCCGGTTCGACCCTTGCGAGCAAAGCCGCAGTCGATCCGCTCATTCACAAGGAGTACCTAAATGAATTGGCTAATGCCTATGTACCCACTGGAATGGACAGAAAAGATCCACGTGTCTCCCCGCTTTACGCGGATTTCAGGAACTTTCCTCCGATGCTAATCCAGATTGGTTCTGACGAGACCTTGCTCGATGACGCCACTCGACTTGCAGCGCGGACCGGTGTGGCCGATGTCGCAGTGACTTTGGAGATCTGGCCACACATGATTCATGCATGGCCTTTGTGGAGTGCTCATCTCGAAGATGGGCGTCGTGCGCTCGCCAGCGCAGGCGCATTCATCCGGGCGCATCTTTGAACGAGGAATGACGGCTTCCCAAGCATCATGATTCGACGGCTGCCCAAGCCGTCGCTCCTTGTTCAGATCAAACCGCGCCTGCGAAAATCCGCGAGCTACTGCCACGAGCGCGCAAGCAACATATATTTGTCATTCTGAGCGGAGCGAAGCGCAGTCGAAGAATCTCAGTTCTTCCTCCCAGCGGCGCCTCTATATGAAAGCTAGAGATGCTTCGACTTCGCTCAGCATGACAGAATTGCATTTGAGTCGGCAAATCACAGTCACACGAGAGCGAAGCGTCTAAATCAAACCGCGCTTGCGGAAATCGCCGAGATTACCGCCGGAGGAGCGCTCTACAAGGTCGATGGTGAATTTGAGCAGACAAACTTCCCACGCGTCGTCTACGCCTTGTATGATGGCGCTGAGCGGTTCGTTTTTGTGTTCGACCTGGCGTCTGGTGCGGCTGATCACCGTGTCGATTGAGTCGCTGAGCGTCTGTTCATTTAGATCGGTTTTGCGAAATTGAAAACCGTAACGGAGCACGGCGATGTTCCGGGCGTGCTCACGCAATTGATCGACGTATCGCTCCGCCTTTTCCCCGAAGCCCTCCAATAGCAACCGGCAATAATGCTCCGGCGTGAGAATCTGCGGGCGTTCCGCCTGGATTTTCCCGTTGCGAATCCGCACCTGGTTCACGCGATCCATCAACTCCGAGATCAAATAGAAATTGAAA
>JBKPBJ010000257.1:0-3691 GCA_046726875.1 Verrucomicrobiota bacterium | reverse complement strand
CTCGAGTCGCATTCGACCAGGCGGGAAACTGGCTGTGACCACATGGGGACCAAATTTCTGCGAGCCGGCGAATGACGCATTCTGGTGCTCGATCAAGGACGTACGGCCTGATTTGTACAAAGGCTTTAATCCATGGGATCGAATCGATGATCCAGCTAGCCTAAGAAAGATTCTCGACGAAGCTGGAGTCGCATCGCCAGAAATCATTGCTGAAAATCGCCTCCACCCCATTAAATCGGCTGAGGATTGGTGGACCATTGTTTTAGGCTCCGGTTACCGCGGAACGATCGAACAGTTAAACCCAATGGAGCGACAAAGGGTCAAAGAAGCTAACCTGGTTTTTATTCGCGATGAAAAGACTTCAGCCGTTGAAACAAATGTTCTCTACGCGCTGGCTACCAAACCTCCAACGGCAAACCTGGGATGAAAACTGGTCAAGCGGTTGATGCGTAGACATGTCTAACACGCCCAGCTAAACTGAATAAGACATGCAGCGTAACAGGCGACAGTTAGCCTCTTCAAGGATCGCTGCAGCCCTGTTCGCCGCTGCAGCATGTAGCGTTGGACTGACAGCGTCTTTATCAAAGGGTCAGGCACCACCGCCGCAGTCCGTTAGACTATATGTGTTCGACTGCGGCACTCTTCATATCGCCGACACTGGACGGTTCGGGTTAAAACGCGAAGAGGTCGCAACGAGTGATCTGTCTGTGCCGTGCTTTCTGGTCGCGCATCCAAAGGGGACGTTGATCTGGGATACCGGCGCTGTGCCTGACAACGACTGGAAGCCTACAGGCGCCGCCATCACGCACCATGTCGTGCTGCCGGACAAGCAGGAGCGTGACGTGACACTGATCAAACCATTGAAGATGCAACTGGCTGAAGTTGGCTATTCACCGGCAGATATCACCTACCTAGCTCTATCGCATTATCATTACGATCACACCGCTAACGCGAACCAGTTCACCGACGCCACGTGGCTTGTTCGACAGGCAGAGCGCGACGCCATGTTCGCTGACAAGCCTCCCGGTGTGACTCAGCCATCGACCTACGCCGCCGTGCGAAACAGCAAGACGCTAATTATCAAAAGCGATGAGTACGATGTGTTCGGTGATGGGACCGTGATCATCAAATCGGCCCCTGGGCATACACCGGGTCATCAGGTCTTGTACCTAAAATTGGCCAAGACCGGCAGCGTCGTGCTGTCTGGCGACCTTTATCACTATCCAGAGGAGCGCACGCTGAATCGCGTTCCGACATTCGAGTTCAAGCAGGAGCAAACGCGCGCGTCCAGAGTGGCAATCGACGCTTTTCTGAAAAAGACAGGCGCGCAGCTTTGGATTCAGCACGACTTTAGGGCTAACGCCAAGCTCAGAAAGGCACCGGATTATTACGAGTAACCTTCGAGTTATACTCTCTTGCGACTGGCACGGGTGCGACAACGAGGCGAACATCTAGCATTGAACATCGAATGAAAACTGGCGGCCCCCTTTTTCTAAACGAAGAACAAGTTCTGATGCTCCCGATTCCGCCTCTCCCCACGTGTGGGGAGAGGATTGAGGTGAGGGGCCAGCTATTTAATCTTCCGACTGATTGTCCTTTTCAGAGCCAGCGTTTGATCATTAAATCAATTTTGATGAACCGCGCTCGGTTACTCCGCAAAAGAGCAATCGCTCCTGAGCGCATTCTTTGGCGTCATTTGCGGAACCGAAATTTTGCAGGTTACAAGTTTCGGCGTCAGCACCCGCTCGACCCATACACACTCGATTTCTATTGTCCCTCCGCAAAGCTCGCGGTCGAGCTAGATGGTGGCGGACACAATTATTCTCTGGGCCGAACTCACGATCGAACGCGAGCGACATTCCTTGCTCAGCACGGAATTCTTGTGTTGCGATTTTGGAACCATCAAGTTCGCAAAGAGCTTGATAGCGTTTTGCAAGCGATCTGGTTGGCTCTTGAGAGGCGTTGCGGTAAGAATCCCTCACCTTAATCCTCTCCCTTTCGGAAAGGGAGAGGCGAATGCGCTAAACATGAAAACTGACCAGCCGCTTTTCCTCAACGAAGAACAAGTTCGAGAGCATCTGCGGATGAGCGAGTTGATTCCGGCCATGGAGAAAGCGCTGATCGATTTCTCTGCGGGCAAAGTGACTCAGCCGGTGCGCTCGATCATATCAATTGATCCGCCCGGCGGATTCCTCGGCTTGATGCCGGCGCTCACGCCGGATGGGCTCGGACTGAAGGCAGTAACTTTCTACCCGTCAAATGCGGAGCGCGGGATCCCCACACACATGGCGACGATTTTTCTTGTCGATCCACAAACGGGAACGCCACTGGCGACAATGGACGGGCGGTTAATCACCGAAATGAGAACCGCCGCTGTATCTGCCGCGGCGACGAAACTGCTCGCCTCGCCTCATGCGAAAGTCCTCGGTATTCTTGGCAGCGGGGTGCAAGCGCGCAGCCATGTGGAAGCTCTGCGGCTCGTTCGGCAATTTGAGGAGATTCGCGTATGGAGTCCGACGCCTGAGCATGCAAAGCGTTTCGCGAGGGAAATTGGTGCCACAGCAATGTCTGCCGAACAAGCAGTGCGCGGTGCAGATGTGATCGTGACTGTCACCAGTTCGAAAATGCCAGTATTGAGGGGCGCGTGGCTGAAAACTGGCTGTCATGTGAATGCAATCGGTGCATGCCGGCCGGACTGGCGTGAGCTTGATGATGAAGCCATGAGCAACGTCGTTTTTGTTGATTCGCGTGAAGGCGCAATGAAAGAATCTGGCGACGTGCTTCTTTCGGGCACGAAGATTTATGCCGAACTCGGCGAGGTGTTAGCCGGCAAGGTTCCAGCGCAGGCAAACGAAACAACAATCTTCAAGTCGTTAGGTATGGCGGTGGAAGATATCGCCGCCGCGCTGTTAGTTTATCAATCAGCAAAAGCAGCTCAATAGGGATACATCGGGTGACGAGGCATGTTTATGGTCGATGAGTGTGCTGGAGATGCGTCGTCTTGCATTCTTGCCAAAGACGCTCAACTAGCTCGCCAGCCGCTGGGACGTCCTTCACGAAATCAACGCTGATCCCGGCGTACAACGCGCACTCAGTCACAGCTCCTTCCATCCCTCGATAGGGCGAGCGGTAATCGTAGCGAAGAACCTTGCTTCCATCGGGTCTCGTCGCGATAGCTTCGCCTTCGCCTGGCCTCTTGCCAGGGGGCGGGCATCCTGCAGCATCCCACAGGACGAAGGTACGATTTCGCAAGGCACGGTGTGTAGCGGGCCAGCCGTCCTGAAAACAAACCGTTAACGCAGTGTCTTGGGCGTGACCTGCGAGGAGTGCCTGTTTGTAGGCTGGGTGTCCATTGCTCTCGATCGTTGCAACGAAACGGGTGCCAAGCATCGCTGCCGACGCGCCAGCTAGCAGCGCCTTACGGATGCCATCCCCATTGCCGATTCCGCCGGACGCGATCACAGGCTTCTGCTTAGCCTCTTCCAAGACGTTAGGTAGAGCCTCATACAATCCTCGGGAAGCTTGCACATGGCCACCGGCTTCCGTGCCCTGGCAGACGAGATAATCGGCACCGAGATCCAGCGCTACTTTCGCGCTCTCCCTGCTCGTCACTTGCATTCCCAGCTTCGCGCCAGCGGCACGAATCGTTGAAATTGCTTCCTTAGGCGGCAAACCCCATGAGAACTGCACG
>JBKPBJ010000256.1:0-11755 GCA_046726875.1 Verrucomicrobiota bacterium | reverse complement strand
CAGAAGCGCAGCCGCAGAAGTGCTCGAGAGTTGCTGCGAAAATTTCCAATAATACCAACCAGCGAATGCAGCCACGGCCAGGGCGATTAAAAGCAAGAGAATTCGCTTCATACTGTTAGCTGCCTCACGATAAGTGGATGCTGGATACTCGATGGTCGATGGGCGTTCAACACAAACTTGGTAGGGTCGGGGCGCCGCCGCCGACCGGACGCCGCAGCGCGGCGTCCCTACTACGCGCGTGGATGAAATTGTCGATGCACAGCCTTCAGCCGTTGTTGATCGACATGGGTGTAGACCTGCGTCGTTGATATGTCCGCGTGGCCCAGCATCTCCTGGATGATTCGCAAATCTGCGCCGTTGCCGAGGAGATGCGTTGCGAAGCTGTGCCGCAGAAGGTGAGGATAAACGTTTTTTTGGAGTCCAGCCCGCTCCGCGTGCTTCTTAACGATCTGCCAGATCCGCGCTGTAGTTAATTTCATCCCTCGTTCAGAGAGAAAAATTTCGCTGCTACTGCGCGGCTTGACGAGTTTTGGTCGCTCGGCAGACAGATACGCCGCCAGGGCTTCGCATGCTTTTCGGCCGACGGGCACCAGACGGGTCTTGTTTCCTTTGCCCGTAACGCGCACCACGCGCTCTTCGAAATTGAAATTCTCCAGCCGCGCATTTGCCAGCTCTGAGATACGCAGCCCGCTTGCGTAAAGCAGCTCGATCATTGCCCGGTCGCGTAATCCATGAACAGCTTTGGTATCGATTCTTTCCAGGAACTGCTCCATTTGCAGTTCGTTCAGCGTTTCTGGGAGATACCGCTCGATCCGCGGCAGCGCCAATGCCTCGCTCGGATCACGCTGTATGGCGCCTTTCGCGGCTAGAAACCGGAAAAAAATCTTGAGCGCAACTACGATGAGCTTGATCGAAGAGGCCGAAAGACCGGTGCGTTTCCGGTCGGCAAGATACTCACTCATCACCGCCAGAGTCACGCTGCGCGGGTGAGTGATTTTTTTCTTCGCACCGCACCATTGCGCGAATTCGCTCAGCGATCTGTGGGTGGAAAGCTGATAATTTTCGGAAAGACCCCGCTCGACTGCGAGAAAACGAATGAACGCGTCGATCGAATCTTCCATCGAGGCAATGCTAAATCAGCAGTGCGTAGTGACTAGTGGAAATTTGTAGCCACGGTTCGTTCTCGGCCTCCTCCTCTTTGTCGAAAGTTCCTCCGACGCGCTTGCGGAGCATCGCCTCCCAACCGTGAAGGTATTGACAAGCGAACATTAAATGTTGGATGTTTCGTACGATGAGCTTGGACCTCAACACTATCCTGAAGGATTGGCCCTATGAGAGCGGCACCGTTAAAGTGCGCAAAATCACCGGGCTCGATGGTCGCGAAAAATTGCAGCTGCGCGTGGATCTCGGCGTTTTGCAAATGGAAATCACCGGACGACCCGATGGCCGGCGTCCGCACAATTGCGAATCGCTCCTGGAATACCATCAGAGGCGCGCAACCCGGGCTGCACAGAAGGGCGCGGCTTACGAGCTTACCGCCGAGCAATGCGCGGAGCTTCAACAGGAAGGCATCCAATATTATCATCGGTATCTGAGCCTCTTTCAGATTAACGATTTCGAAGGGGTGGTGCGCGATACGCAGCGAAATCTCGACCTGTTTACTTTCGTCAACGAGCACACGGATCGCGAGGATTTTTCCTGGGGCCTTCAACAGTTCCGGCCTTACGTGCTCATGATGAATACGCGCGCCAAGGCGTCCATCTTTCTTGCTCAGGGAAAATTTGCCGACGCCATCGCGGAAATTGAGCGCGGTCGCGAAGCGATTGTGGATTTTTTGCAACAATCGAACTTTCCGGAACTGGTGTCGAAAAGCGCCGAGATCGCATTTCTCGATGAATGGCTTGAGGAAGTAAAAGCGAAGCGCCCGCTTTCGAAGCTGGAGATCATGCAGCGCGAGATGGAAACGGCGATCGCGAAGGAACTTTACGAGCGGGCTGCCGAGTTGCGCGACGCAATCAAGTTGCTCAAAACGCAAAAGCAGGCATAAGCAACAAGGAACGACGGCTTCCCAGCCCCGAACGCTTTCGGGGCTGCCTAAGCCGTCGCTCCTTGGTTACTCAAAGGATGTGTTCGCGATTATCCGACCGAAGCCGGATCGTCTTTATCTGTAGATCGTGCCGGGCTCGAACAAAACGTACGGTTTTGCTCTTCGCTCGCATGAGGATCGAATGCGTGATTGCCGTCACGCCGCCGCGCGCTCGCACACCGGGGAGAAGCGCGCTGTCACTGATCCCGGTCGCGCAGAAAATGATGTTCTGCCCGTTCGCCAGATCGTCCGCGGCGTATACGCGGTCGAGATCTTTTTCATAGCCATCGGCGATCAGGTTTTTTCGCTCCTTATCGTCGCGCGGCCACATTCTGCATTGCATATCGCCGCCAAGGCATTTGATCGCCGCTGCCGCCAGCACCGCTTCGGGCGAACCACCGATGCCCATGTAAAGATCGACGTCCGGCTCGGGTAACGACGGCGCGATCGCCGCGGCAATGTCGCCATCGCCGATCATCCGCAACGATGCGCCTGCCGCGCGAATCTGTTCCACGATTTCCTTGTGTCGCGGCCTGTCGAGCATCATCACCGCCACATCCTGCACGCGTTTGTCCACCGCGCGCGCAACAATTGCCAGTATTTCGGCGATCGGCATGTCCAGGTGCAGCGAATCGCCGCGTTTCTTCATGTATTCGATCACGCCCGGGCCATATGCCAGCTTCGACATATAAAAGGAAGGGATGTCGCGCAGCGCCACCTTCACGCCTTCCTCAGGGCTTGCTGCCGCGATGCAACTGATCGAATTCGGCGCGCCCTTGGAAATGTTCGTCGTGCCGTCGATTGGATCGATGGCAATGTGAAATTCCGGCGAACCCGGATACCACGTGCCGAGTTGTTCGCCTTTGAAAATCCCCGGCGCTTCATCCTTGATTCCCTCGCCGATCACCACTTCGCCGCAGATGTTCATCAGATCGAACATGCCGCGAATAGCGTCGCTGGCGGCCGCGTCCGCTGCTTCCTTGTCGCCGCGCCCGAGCCAGCGCAACGAGTTCAGCGCTGCTGCTTCAGTTGCACGCACAAAATCCAGCTCGATGACGCGTTCAATGTCCTGATAATCCTGTCTGGGCAGTCGCAGAGCCATGGATCGTTGATTTTCACGCAGGTCGCGCGCGATGACAAGGCAGCAGGAGTGACGGCTTCCCAGCCGTCACGCTAATTCGACGGCTGCCCAAGTTCGCCACAGCGAATCCGTCCTGTCGCGGACCGTCGTTCCTTGTGGATCCAACGGCTGCCGAAACGATTGCTCTCAGCGACGTCCACGCGCGGCAGGCCGTCTTCAAGAACTACGGGGATCAAAGACACCGATGAAATTTTCGCGCCTTCGTTTAAACCGACCTCATTTCGACTTGCATTACGCAACATGCGTAAGGCAAAATGCGTAATCTGAGGAATCCTTTCGAGTACGGCGGTGCGGTCAGTGACGATGCTTTCTGCAATCGGCAGAAGGAACTGGCCGATCTGCTCCAAGCCATGGAGAACGCGGAGAAACTGTTCGTGTTCTCGGAGCGGCGTTATGGAAAAACTTCGCTTGTCCGCGCGGCGCTTGGAAAATTGCCCCGCTGAAATTTCGTCTCGGCCTATGTCGATCTTTGGCCGACAGACAGTGAAGCGACGTTCGTGGTTGCGGTTGCCCAGGCGATTACCGAGTCGTTGAGTTCATCCGTAGAAAAGTTGCTCGACACGGCGAAGAAATTCTTCAGCAGCTTGTCCCCAAACGTCACTGTGGACGCCGAAGGAAAACCGACTCTGACACTCGGCCTGGCGAAACACGCGCCGATTGTACCGGTCTTGGAGGAAGTTCTCGAAACCCCGGCCAAAATCGCTTCGAAAAGCGGTCCGCGCGTGGTGATCGTGCTGGACGAATTTCAGCAAATCCTCGAATACGGCAGTGACCACGTGGAGCGGAAGCTGCGAAGCGTGATCCAAAATCATCGCAGGGTTAACTATCTGTTTCTTGGCAGCCGCAAACACTTGATTCGAAAAATGGTTCTGGATCGAAACCGTCCGCTATATCGTGCGGGCAGCCATTATCCGCTCGGCCCGATCGCTGAGAAATACTGGCAGCCGTTTATTCACCGACACTTTGCGGACGCAGACAAGCGCATCGGGGAAGAACGGATTCATGAGATCTGCGAAATGACGCAGGGCCATCCATTTTACACACAACACCTGTGTCACGCCCCATGGGAATTGTGCGAACGAAAAGCAGCCGTGAGCAGCGAGATAATTCATGCCGCCGCAAAGGTCTTGTTGGATCGGGAAGCATATGCCTACACGACGCTTTGGGAATCATTAACCATTCCGCAGAAACGTTTCCTGAAAGGCCTCGCCGCGGAAGCCGCCGGTGTGAAGGTCTTTGGCGGCGAGTTTGTGAATCGGTATGGGCTGAGCTCGGCCTCCAACGCTCAGCGCGTGGTGGTAAGCGCTACTGGCGAAAGACGTCATCGATCGCGACGACGGCTCATTCCTGATCACCGATCGGTTTTTCCGGTTGTGGATACAATCGGCGCAAAGCATATGAGTTTTTTGATCTGCGTGGCTTGCGGTCACTGCCTGCAGACTTGCTTTTGACGCGATTTTTTTGTTGGATCGCACCGTGAGCGGTGCCCCCAATGAGGTGACATCAACGACGGCGACTGGTGGAAGCTGGCAAAAGGGCGGAGCCGCGTTCATAACCACGCACTGGAGCGTGGTGCTGGAGGCGCAAGGCGAATCGCCCGCGGCACAAGAGGCGCTGGAAAAACTTTGCCGCATGTACTGGCGACCCATTTTTGCATTTCTGCGGCGACAGGGTATTCCGCCGGAGGAGGCAGAGGACATTACCCAGGGTTTTTTTGCGGAGTTATTGGAGCGGCGAAGTCTGAGTGCCGTGCGCAAAGAAAAAGGACGACTTCGTTCCTTTCTGCTTGGGGGACTAAAATATTTTCTCGCCAACGAGGAGCGTCGGGCGATGGCGGTCAAGCGGGGGAAAGGGCAACGGCCCATCCCTTTCGAGGAATTGCGTGCTGGCGAGCGAATCGAGATGGAACCAGCAGATCCAATGACTCCCGAGCAGATTTACGAACGTCGCTGGGCTTTGACGGTGTTGGAGCGTGTACTCAGCCGATTAAAAGATGAATACCTCGCAGCGGATAATGCCGCGTTGTTCAATTCGTTAAAGGAATTGCTGCCGGATGAACCTGGCTCGCCGTTACAGGCAGAGATCGCCGCGCGCTTGGGGATGACCGAGAATGCGATCCGGCAGGCCTTTTACCGATTTCGGCAGCGCTACCAAGCATTACTACGAGAGGAGATTGCCAACACCGTTGCCACACCCGGCGATATCGAAGACGAGCTGCGGCATCTCATTGCTGTACTCGAGGCGTAAAGACACGAATAACACGAAAGGCTCGACACGAATTACACGACTTTTGCCAGACACGAATTCCACGAATTGTCACGAAGCTGCGAAAGACTGAGGGCGATTAGTGAGAATTCGTGCAATTCGTGTCCCGCTGTTGAATTCATGAAATTCGTGTCGCTGTAACGTATGGGAGAATTTTACGGAGTACAAACGGGGAGTGCCCAAGCCTCTCCGTCGATGAGCAGGGTAATCAGAATTTGCCGAAAATGCGGCGCCAGGATCTTTTCCGACGTGCCGGAAGGGCTTTGCCCCAGATGCGTGCTGAAAAGCGCGCTCGGCAGTTTCCCGGATGTATCTGTAGCCGGGGTCGACTTGTCCGCCGTAGCCCGTGGCACGCCGAAGCTTTGCGAAGGCGGGTCGGCGAAGGCGGATGACCTCGGCCGAGTAGACAAGCTTGCGGGGGATGATCTGAATGCAGCGCCTGACAACAAAAAAGCATCGCGCGCCGCCGAGCTGTTAGGCGAACTCGGCGATTGCGAGTTACTCGAAGAGGTCGGTCGCGGCGGTCAGGGCGTAGTGTTCCGAGCCCGGCAGAAGAGTCTTAACCGCACAGTCGCTTTAAAAGTCATCAGCCTTGGTCAATGGGCGAGCAAAGTGCACTTAAAGCGTTTTCGTCTTGAAGCCGAAGCCGCGGCAAGGTTGGAGCATCCCGGTATCGTTCCAATCCACGAAGTCGGCGAGCGCGATGGCTCGTGCTACTTCAGCATGAAATTCGTCGAGGGCGGACAGCTCGACGAAGTGGCCAGACGCACGCCGATATCGATTCGGCAGGCGGCGGAACTGATCGCCAAGGTAGCACGCACGGTTCACTACGCGCATGAGCGCGGCATCCTGCATCGTGACATCAAACCTGGAAACATTTTGCTGGATGAAAAAGGCGAACCGCATCTTACCGATTTTGGCCTTGCCCGATTAGTTGAATCTGAAAGCAGTGTTACCCAGACTTTGGACGTCCTTGGCACGCCGAGTTACATGGCGCCAGAGCAAGCCCTTGGGAACAACGCAGCCGTTAGCGGCGTTACAGATGTCTATGGACTTGGTGCAGTGCTTTACCAGTTGCTGACAGGTCAGCCTCCTTTTGCTGGCGGTGCAACCTACGAGACGGTCAAGCTACTGTTGGATACCGAGCCGCGACCACCACGGTTGCTGAATCCAAAGGTAGATCGCGATCTTTCCGCCATTTGCCTCAAGTGTCTGGAGAAAGATCCGAAGCGCAGATATTCGTCCGCTCTTGCGCTAGCCGAAGATCTTGAATGCTGGCTGCAGCACAAGGCGATCTTAGCCCGGCACATTGGCATCTTCGGCCGAGGCAAGAAATGGCTGCGGCGCAATCCAACTAGCGCGCTACTCGCAGCGTCATTGATGGCCTTAGCGGTAGCCGCTGCCTGGATCGTTTGGAAAAGTGAGTTTATTCGGCGTCCGGTAACAAACGGAGTCGCCGTGTTGCCGTTTGAAAATCTGAGCGGCGATCTAGATAACGCCTATTTCGCGAACGGCATTCAAGAGGAGATCCTCATAAGGCTGGCCGGCATCGCAGACCTAAAAGTCATTTCGCGTACGTCAACGCAGCAATATCAGAGCAAACCCAGGAATCTGCGTGAGATCGCGAAGCAGTTAGGAGTAGCGAACATTGTTGAAGGCAGCGTGCAAAAAGCGGCCGACCAGGTGCGGGTCAACGTTCAGTTGGTTAACGCGCAAAGCGATTCCCATCTCTGGGCAGATACCTACGGCCAAAAGTTAATTGATATTTTAGGCGTCGAGAGCGACATCGCGAAGCGAATTGCGGAATCGTTGCAAGGAAAGCTCACGGGCCGCGAGGAGCAGGCGTTAGCCGTTAGACCAACCAACAATCCGGAGGCGTACGACGCGTATCTGCGAGGCCTCGCCTTTGAAACACGCGGCAGACCCCCTTGGCACGCCCGCGAGCCTGCATGGCAAGCGATAAGTTTTTACGAGCGGGCGGTCGAACTTGACCCCAAGTTTGCGCTTGCTTGGGCGCGGCTTTCTCGCTTAGACGCCTTTCTCTACTTTAACGGCGAAGCTCCGCGCGACGCAGCGAAACGTGCTTTGGAGAATGCGCAGAAACTGGAGCCGAACTCGCCTGAGACCCTGCTCGCCTTAGGTTACTATCAATACCAGGTGCTGCGTGATTACGGGGCTGCGAAAATCACGTTCAACCGCGTCAGCAAAATGTTGCCGGGCAGTAGCGAAGTACCACTGGCTCTCGCCCGAGTCGCCCGACGCGAGGGACACTGGGATCAAAGTACTACTTATTACGAGCAAGCTCTCGCCCTGGACCCACGTAATATGGAGTTACTTGGGGACGCAGCATTAACTTACACCATGCTTCGACAATTCCCGACGGCGCTAAAGCTCTACGATCGGGTGCTGGACATTACGCCAAACAATCCGGATGTGATGGCGGATAAGGCCAGCATTTATCAAGCCCAGGGTAACTTGCAAGAAGCCGCCAGGTTCCTATCAGAAATAGACGAGCGAAGTCCTTTTTTGGATGCGTTACTATTCAAGATCGCTCAGTTGCAACTTGAACGAAATTACGGTGATGCGGTTCGATTGCTGCAAGCGCGGCTGGCTCAATTCCATTTTGGCTCTGAGGCGGAGAAGGGCACTGCTGAGGTGTGGCTGGCTTTAACGCAGCGCCTGGCTGGCGACACGCCTGGCGCAAAGATTACCGCTGAGAAGGCACGTAATACATTCGAGCAGCTCAACAGAGATCAACCAGACGATGCCTTCATTACTAAAAACCTGTCCCGAGCTTATGCTGCGATGGGCGAGAACGACTTGGCGCTGAAGACAGCGGAGCGTGCAATCATGCTTCTGCCAAGTGCTAAAGATGCAGCGACGGGACCTGGCTACGAAGAAAACCTGGCGTCAATTCAGACGATCGTCGACGAGAAGAGCCGTGCGATCTCAACTCTCACCCAGCTGTTACATACGCCCTACGGCGTATCGCCCCCCGTTACGCCGGCCCTTCTTAGGCTTGATCCATTCTGGGATCCGTTGCGCTCCGACCCGCGTTTCCAAAAACTGTGCGAGGAAAAGCAGCCGTGAACAGAGTAATCAGACTCTGCGCAAAGTGCGGCACCAAAATTTTTTCCGACGCGCCGGAAGGCCTTTGCGCCAGGTGTGTGCTGAAAATCGCGCTCAGCAATTTCTCGCACGCCTCTGTAGCCGCTGGCGCTGACGGCGGCTCTGCGGAAAACGTTGAAACAAATGCCGCAGCTGCTGCTCGTGACGGTAAGAAATCAGCGCGCGCCGCAGATCTGTTGGGAGAACTGGGCGACTACGAATTACTCGAGGAAATTGGTCGTGGCGGTCAGGGTGTAGTGTTTCGCGCGCGGCAAAAGAGTCTCAATCGCACAGTCGCATTAAAAGTAATTAGCCTTGGTCAGTGGGCCAGCAAAGCGCATCTAAGACGTTTCCGTCTCGAGGCCGAAGCAGCAGCTCGCCTGGAGCATCCCGGTATCGTTCCAATCCATGAAGTCGGCGAGCGCGATGGCTCGTGCTACTTCAGCATGAAATTTGTCGAAGGCGGACAGCTCGACGAAGTGGCTAGGCGCGACCCGATGCCGATTCGGCGCGCGGCAGAGTTAATCGCGAAAGTCGCACGCACTGTGCATTACGCGCATGAACACGGAATTCTGCATCGTGATATCAAGCCAGGGAACATCTTGTTGGATCAAAAGGGCGAACCGCACCTTACTGACTTCGGCCTGGCGCGTTTGGTCGAATCCGAGAGCAGTGTCACGCAGACGCTGGACGTTCTTGGGACTCCTAGTTACATGGCGCCGGAGCAGGCAGTAGGAAACAACTCAGCAATTACTAGCGCAACAGATGTCTATGGACTGGGCGCAGTACTTTACCAACTGCTAACAGGTCAACCGCCGTTTGCCGGTGGAGCAACCTACGAGACAATTAAGCTCCTGTTGGATACAGAGCCGCGCCCACCGCGTCAGTTAAATCCGAAAGTAGATCGCGATCTCTCAACAATTTGTCTCAAGTGCCTCGAGAAAGATCCAAAGGGCCGTTACTCGTCTGCTCTTGCGCTGGCGGAAGATTTAGAACGCTGGTTAAAGCACGAACCGATTCTCGCGCGTCACACCGGAGTGTTCGCGCGAGGAAGAAAATGGGTGCAACGCAATCCAACCAGCGCGCTACTTGCAGCGTCCCTAGTCGCACTCGTAGCGACTGCGGGATGGATCGTTTCGAAAAGCGAATTTATCCGTCATCCGGTAGCAAACGGAATTGCCGTTCTGCCGTTTGAGAATTTCAGCCCCGATCCAGATAACGCCTATTTTGCCGATGGCATTCAGGACGAGGTCCTGACGCGGCTGGCGAAGATCGGAGACTTAAAAGTAATTTCGCGCACGTCCACGCAACAATATGAGAGCAAACCGAGGAATCTTGCCCAGATCGCAAAGCAGCTTGGCGTGGCGAACATTCTTGAGGGTAGCGTGCAAAGATCGGGTGATCGGGTGCGGATCAATGTGCAGTTGATTAACGCGCAAACTGATTTCCACCTCTGGGCAGAGACCTACGATCGGGAGTTGACTGACATCTTCGGTGTCGAGAGCGAGATCGCTAAAGGAATTGCCACGACCTTGCGCGTGAGGCTTCCCGAGGCCGAACGGCAACAGCTTGCGAAGCGTCCGACGGAGAACCTGAAAGCTTACCAGTATTACCTACAGGGACGGTTGTATCGCCACCGTAACACCCGCGAAGATCTGTTCACGGCTACCCGGTATTTCGAGCGCGCGCTCGAAGAGGATCGCAATTATTCGCTCGCGTACGCCGGCTTAGCTGACGCCTATGGAGCTCTTGGGCTTTACGCCTACATTGCGCCCATAGAAGGTCGGCGCAAAGAGGAAGAGGCCGCGCGGAAGGCCCTCGCACTCGATGAAAACCTGGCCGAAGCTCACGCCGCACTTGGTCAAGCCCAAGGGTTCTTCGCCCCGTGCAATTTCTCGCTGGGTGATGGTGAACTAAGGCGTGCGATCGAACTCAGCCCGAGCTTGGCAATAGCCCATTCCTATTTGGGAGTTTCCCTGGTGCGACAGGGGCGTTTCGATGAAAGCATAGCGGAAAATCTGAAAGCACGTGAGTTCGACCCGCTCTCATCAATCATTGCACGGACTATGGCTCTTCCTTATCACCTCAAGCGAGATTATGCGCGAGCGCTTGAGCTGCTGCGGCAGGCCAATGAGTTGGGGCCATCTTTTATCACTACCTGGGAAATAGGGATTTACATTCAAAATAAGTTATTCAACGAAACGCTCGCGGAATTGGAGAAGGCCAAAAGAGAGAGGAAGAATGATTCGATTTTGCTCTACGATACCGGGATGGTTTACGCAGCGCAGGGGAGGCGGGCAGAAGCTTCCCAAGTCATCAAAGAGCTGGAAGAGATGTCAGGCGCAAACCTAAGCCAGGCGCACTGGATAGCCAAAATCTATGCGACCTTGAACGAGAAGGAGCTGGCGTTTTCATGGCTGGAACGTGGCTTGGCAACGGGAGCGATTGCAGTCTTTTATAAAGACGAGCCGGTCTGGGATCCAATCCGCAACGACCCGCGCTTTGAGGCGCTTGTCGAGAAAACGTTTGCCCCTTACACGCCTGGGGACGCGAGATGAACCTGCGCAATTCCTTTGCCAACTTAAAACGCTACAACGTTACAACCTTGGACGAGCCTTTCAATGAAACACCCCTCTTGCCCCAGTAAAGTTCCACCACGGATCGCACGGATAACACGGATCAAAAAAAGGAGGGCGCGCGAGGAAGCTTATCCTGAGTGAAGCCGAATCGGTGACGCCGAATCGCGCGTGTAATTGTAGGGCGTCTGTGTCGGACGCCAGGTAAGAAGCCATCAATTAGATCCGTACCATCGGCGCAATCCGTGGTTCGCATTTTTCCGCGTAACGAACCGCCAAATCCTGCGGAGTACTTCGGTGAACGGCCCGAAATGAGTTCTCACCATGAGAGATCACGGAAGGCCAAAACAATGAAAGGAAATAACAATTATGAAAACAAGATTAGTTAAGAGCATAATGGCTCCCTTACTGGGTGCCTGTGCGTTAGTTACTCTGGTTGCCGCAGAAAGGGCACCCAGGGAAGGGACGCAAGGAGGAAGGATTCAAGGGACCTGGGAGACACAGATAACTCTAAACGATTGCGCGGGTCACGTTATAAGGAGCTTCCAGGGAATGCTGACGTTCCACCAGGGAGGCACC
>JBKPBJ010000255.1:0-7547 GCA_046726875.1 Verrucomicrobiota bacterium | reverse complement strand
CAAATTCAGTCCCGCCAGGATTTAAATTCTTGCCACCAGCGGCTCCCGCCACATCGCTGCTGAGCTGAAGATTATAAGGACTATTGTTCGAGCTTAGGAACGGCGGGGTGAGCGAGAAACCGCGATCGTGGTTGAAGATCGCGTTGCGATGATAGTAATTCAAGACGCCGGTAATATTGGTATCTCCCTTGCCAACACCAAAGATGGCGTATGAGTCGAGTAGACCGGAGTCTTTATCGAGCGTGTTGCCGTATTCGATTCTCGCCTCCGCGCCATTATAATCGTGACGCATCTTAAGATTCACGACGCCAGCCACCGCATCCGCACCATACGTGGTGGACGCGCCGTCTTTTAGAATTTCGATGCTTTGAATGGCGGCCTGGGGAATCGAATTCAAATCGACAAACATCACATTGACCAGGCCGGGGTTGTTGCCGAACGGATAGACCGCGACTCGTCGCCCATCCAGAAGGATGAGAGTCGCTCTCGCATCAAAACCTCGTAGCGCAATTGTCGCAGCACCCACAGCCGTGTTGGAGCCGTTTTCGTTATTCGAAACCGGAATTATGTTGGCGTTGGCGATGGGAAGGCTTTGGAGAAATGTCTCTGTGGTGGTCCTACCTGATTCGTTCATGTTCTCGCGGTTGTAGATATCAACAGGGTTAGGTCCGACTTCCTCTGCCGTGGGAATATTCGAGCCCGTTACGATGACGCGCTCGGCCTCCGTTGTTGTTGGCGGCGTCGGGGCAGCACCAATGTCCGTCGACAGCGGCTGGAGGTTTTGCGCAAATGCGTTCGCCGCGATAATGATAGAGATTCCCACGCAGGCTGCGAGAGTCATGCGCACGAATCCCGACTCATCAACTCCGGTTCTGGTTAGAGTTTCTCTTTTGATTACAAGCAAACCGCGTTCGTTGAATTTCTGATTCGCCGAATTGCCCTCTTTTAATCTGAATAAGTTCATGACCATTTTCCTCCTTCTCTCGAACGGTTGACCCAGCGAGTGCAGGTCTGAAACAGGGGAAGAAATGCCGAGAGAGAGCTTTTCTTTACCCTGTCCCCGGATTCAGATCTCAACGGAAGGCGTTTCTACGAAAACCTCGTCCAACTTGTCAATGCAAAAAACTAGAAAGGAAAGTGTCGCCAAAATTCCTCGAGATCGGGGTCTCAGGGAGATCCACGAGGTTGGCGAGTAAACTCGGTTTTCCCGGTCCGGTACGTTGCAGAGCTGCGTGCGAGTCTGGCACCCTGAGAATCGGCCAGTGGGGGCGTGTCAGCTTTTTAGTTTCACTGACGCGTTTCCCACTCCGTTAGGAAATAGTCTTGCAGCACTGCCGATATTAAGGTCGTCGCGACTGGTGTCCCGGAACGTATTTTTACTTGATCGCCGCGTTCGTGTAGATACTCATGGGGCTGGCGGTGGTCGGAATTGAGCTGACCCTATCACACGGCACAGGAATACCGGATGTAGTAGTGAACGTGTAGCACAATTTCTTCGCGGTCTTCACGACTCGCTGTGGCTGTGCCGGGAGCACTACGTTTTTGCTCGGGTCAGCAGCAAATGCCGATGCGCAAAATGCGAACGTGAGCACGACACTCGCGCATCGAACCGACGAAGCGCACAGGCGACTAAACCTGTTTTCTATTCTCATGCCGTGATGGTGATTCCGTTTCGAATTTTGCGCAAGCTTATTTAGAGGCTCGCATCTTTATAAGATTGCCGCATTACATGCGATGGCGAGCGATTGCGGAGTTGAAAAACATTCGATTGGTTCCGCAAAAGGCTGGGAGTTAGTGTCTCGCCAAGGAATGGAGCGCAAGCCTGCTGTCGCTGTTGTTTTTCATCACATTGGTCCTTATCACCACGCGCGACTTAATGTGGCGGCTGACAGATTAGCGGTGACCGGTATTGCGTGGTCAGCCAAGGGATATGATGCTTGGGGTGCAGCGGATACTCCTGCGCTGTACCACAAGATTTCTCTTTTTTCGGAAGCAGCAGACCGCTACCCGGGAAACCGCGAACGCCGGGACGCGTTTCGCTGGGCCTTGGAACAGGCAAAGCCTGATGTGGTGGCGGTCAACGGCTGGAACAATTTCGGATCCTTGGCCGCTGCGGATTGTTGTGTGCGTCGCGGAATACCGATGGTCGTGATGTCTGAGAGCGGGCGGCAGGATGAACCTCGCACCTGGTGGAAGGAAATGATTAAGCAGCGGGTCGTGGGTCTTTACTGTGCCGCGCTCGTAGGCGGGCAGCGTCACGTTGAGTATCTGGTTGAACTTGGAATGCCGCGGGAGCGGATTTTCACTGGGTATGATGTTGTGGATAACGAATATTTCCGTCAAAAAACGGAAGAGGTCAGAAGTCAGAGGTCGGAGGTCAGATCGAAGTATGGCCTGCCCGAGAATTACTTCCTTGCCTCAGCGCGGTTTATTGAGAAGAAGAATCTCCCGCGGTTGATCAGGGCCTACGCCGAGTACCGGCAGAAATCGCCAACCGGCGGCAATGCAACGTGGGACTTAGTACTGTTAAGCGACGGTCCGCTGCGGGGAACTCTCAACGCTCAACTTTCAACTCTCAATCTGAATGAGTACGTACATCTGCCAGGTTTCAAGCCATACGACGAATTGCCGGTTTACTACGGATTGGCGAATGCGTTCGTTCATGCCAGCACGACTGAGCAATGGGGGCTGGTTGTGAACGAAGCCATCGCGTCGGGCCTACCGGCGATCGTATCGAACCGCTGTGGATGCGCACCTGAGCTGGTGCAAGGCAACGGCTTTACTTTTGATCCAACTAACGAGCATGAACTGGCGGCGCGGTTGTTAGAGCTGGCGTCATTATCGGATGAGGAGCGAAGGCACCTCGGAGATACCAGCTACACGATTTCAGCGAATTTCTCTCCGGATCGTTTTGGCGACGGATTGAAGCGTGCGGTTATGATGGCGCTTAATCACAGGCAGAAGAGATTTGGAGTAACCGATAGGATGCTATTACTCGCGGGTGCAAGATTTGGGCGATGAAAATCCTACAACTTGTCTCATAAATAGCGCTGTCATGTCCGTCACGGCGGATTCGTCCGGTGGCGAATTGAGCGAAGCGCTGCAACGAAATGCGAAGCATGAGGCCAGGCTCTCAAACATCTCTGGTTATTTCCGTGGTGGGTCGGTCCAGATCTAATCCGGGATTCTTCGCTCCGCTCAGAATGACATAACGAGATGGTTCTAGTGCTAAACGGCATATGAAACGCAAGCGAATCGGGTTGAACTATCGCATAATTCCGTTTCAAAAATGAACGATCCGGTCGCTACGTACTTCGAAAAGGTTTCCGAGATTCACAAAGGGCAGTTTGGCGAAAGAGAATCCGGTGCCAGCTGCTATTTTCGAACGCGCCTGCGACTGACGTGTGAATTGGCGAGCGGGTCAGGGGGCCGATTGCTCGACTGCGCGGCAGGCACGGGTGAGATAACCTGCGCATTACTAAAGTCGGGCAGATTTAATCACGCGACGGTCGTCGATATTTCGCCGGGAATTTTGCAGAGCGCAGAGGAACTTCTCACGTCGGAGGTCACGAACGCGGAACTTGAATTCGTTCAGTCGGACGTGTTCAACTTCAAGCCGTCTTGTTCGTGTTTCGACCTTGTTCTCTGCCTGGGATTGATTGCGCACACTGGACGACTGGACATTTTACTGCCGCATTTGAAATCGATGCTGACGCCGAGTGAACGAATCATTTTGCAGACAACACTGACTGATCACCTCGGAACACGCATGGTCCGCGCACTCACTTCGCGGAGTGAGCTGGCCCGGCGCGGATACAGGATTTCCTGGTTCGCGCGACGGGATATCGCCGAGGCGTGCGATCGTGCCGGGTTACAGATTCTGGAGACGCGGCGACACAGCCTCGGTGTTCCATTCGGTGATCGCTTGTGGCCGTGGGCGAATTTTCAGCTGGAAACGCGCCTGCAAAAATGGGCAGACCGCCACGGCGCGGATGCGATTTATCTGCTCGAAGCTCGATGAGAGTCGGTTTTTTGGTCAGCAGCGTTTCCCGCGAAGCGGGCGGACTGTTTCAAAGTGTTCGCGGACTTGCCAAGGCGGTGGCCTCCACAAATGCGAATGTGCAGCTGTTTGGATTCGTGACGAACAGAGTGCTGTTGATTTGCAGGAGTGGCAGCCGCTTTCTGTTCAGACGCTTCGTCCGCAATTGCGTGCGTGGGGCTACTCCAAGCCAGCTACTGTGTGCGATGCTCGACGCCGATCTCGACGTCCTTTCCGTCCACGACTTGTGGAAATATTGCTCAGTCGCATCACGACGGTGGCATCGGCAAATAGGCCGGCCTTATGTGGTTCATCCGCATGGGATGCTGGAATCATGGGCGTTCCGGAATGCGAAAGGGAAAAAGCGAATCGCTGCGCTGCTTTACGAAAATGAACATTTGCGCCGGGCCGCTTGCCTGCGCGCGCTATCCGAAGCGGAAGCGGAATCCATCCGCGCCTATGGACTGCGCAACCCGATTTCTGTCATTCCAAATGGCGTTGATTTGCCGAACCTGCGCGAGAGCAATGCCAAAACTCAGTCGGAGAATGGAAAAACTTTTCTTTATCTTGGCCGGCTTCACCCGAAGAAAAATCTTGTAAATCCGATCCGCGCTTGGAACCACCTGTCGGACTCTGAGTGTGCCGAGTGCAAGTGTTGGATCCTCGCGACCGCCGGATGGGATCAGGGCGGATACGAAAGCGAACTCAGGCGTATCGTAGCTGCCGATTCGATTGTTTTCCTCGGCTCGCGATTCGGCGCCGAGAGAAGCCAATGCTATCGCACGTGCGATGCATTCATCCTGCCGTCGTTGAGCGAAGGTCTGCCGATGACGGTGCTTGAAGCTTGGGCATACGCGAAGCCGGTGCTCATGACACCCGAGTGCAACTTACTCGAAGGTTTCTCTGCTGGCGCCGCATTGCGAGTTGGACCCACTCCAGAGGAAATTGCCGACGGCTTGAGAAGCATCATTGAAATGAAACACGATGCTCGGAAAGCAATGGGGGCACGTGGACGCGATCTCGTGGCGACAAAATTTTCCTGGCTTCGAATCGGCGAACAAATTCGCGCGGTTTATCAATGGGTGCTCGGCGGCGGAGCAGCACCGGAGACGATCTGGCTTGACTGAGCCTCGCATCGGAGATCAGAAGTCAGAAGTCCGAAGTCGGAGATATCAAGCGATGACTACCGAACCTAACAAGCGAGTCAATTCCGCCAAACAGTTGGACGTCTACAAACTGGCGCATGAGCTTGCGATGACGATTTTCGAGATAAGCAAGGGTTTTCCTCCTGAGGAAAGGTTTGCGTTAACAACACAGATTCGGCGTTCATCGCGATCGGTTTGTCTGAATTTGCGTGAGGCTTGGGCGAAACGACGGTATGAGGCGCACTTCATAAGCAAATTAACGGATTGCGACGGCGAAAATAGCGAAACAGACTCGTCGCTGGCTTTTGCCAGAGATTGTCAATACATCTCTGCAGACGAGCGTCAGTTGTTGAGAGCCAAGTGCGCAGATATTGGACGAATGCTTGGACAAATGATGAAGAAGTCACAGTCGTTTTTAATCGCGGACTGTAATAACCGCCACCCGACTTCTGACCTCTGGTACTCGCATGCTGGATGTTAAAGAAAATCGTCGCGGCAGAAAATACTCATCGGGTGAGATGACGCGCCGTGTGCTGTGGACGATCGGGCAGCCGCTCTTCCGGTTCAGTCCACGGCCGTGTTTTGGTTGGAGGCGATTTCTGCTTCGCTGTTTCGGCGCCAAGATAGGTCGCAGCGTGCATGTTTATCCATCGGCAACGATTTATTTTCCGTGGAATCTTGAGGCCGGCGATGAGAGCGCGATCGGCGAGCAGGTGTTTATTTATAATCTCGGGCGCGTCACACTTGGTCCACGCGTGACGATTTCGCATCGTGCGCACCTTTGCGCCGGAACACACGATCATACCAAGCCGGATTTTCCGCTGCTGCGTCCGCCGATTGTCATCGGCTCCGACGCGTGGATTTGTGCGGATGCATTCGTGGGGCCGGGCGTCACAGTTGGCGAAGGAGCAATCGTTGGTGCACGAGCGGTTGCAATGAAGGACGTAAAAGCTCGAAGCATCGTCGTCGGAAATCCGGCGCGCGAAAGCAAGAAGCGCGAGATCACTGAATGAGCGGGCGGTCGGAGACGCAGGTGTGCCGTTGTCAGTGCTTATCCCGGTTAAGAACGAAGCGGCGAACCTGCGTGATGTCTTGGCAGCGTTTCGTTCGCGCAGGAAATCGTGGTCGTTGATTCGGCGAGCACAGACGGCACGCAAGCGATCGCCGAAGCGGCTGGTGCGCGAGTCGTGCAATTCGTTTGGAACGGAAACTGCCGCGCAAGAAGAATTGGGCGTTGGAAAATGTTCCCTGGCAACACGAATGGGTGCTGATCATCGATGCCGATGAGGGCATCACGCCGGAACTGGAACGCGAAATTCGCGAGGCGATCCGCCGCACCGACATCGACGGATTTTATCTCAACCGCCGGTTCTGGTTTCTGGATGGTTGGATAAATCATTGCGGTTATTTTCCAAGCTGGAACCTGCGCCTGCTCCGGCATCGGCTCGGCCGATAGGAGCAAATTGAAATCGGCGAGAACATTCCATCCGGAGATAACGAAGTGCACGAGCATGTATTGCTCAATGGCCGCGCAGAGTATTTACCGTCGCCAATGGAACATTACGCTTTTCCAGACATTGCCACGTTTGTTGCCAAGATGATCGCTATTCCTCATGGGAAGCGGCTGCTTTGCTCAAAATAGATGTCGCCGATAAGAATTCATTGCGAGCGACACCGTTTGGAACGTCGTTGGAGCGCAAGCGTTGGCTAAGAAACCTTTCTGTTAAGGTTCCGTTTCGCCCGAGCCTCCGATTTGTTTATCACTATATTTGGAAGCAGGGATTTCGTGACAGCTACCGCGGCTGGGTGCTCTGTCGGCTGCTCGCATCGTACGAGCGTATGATTGTATCGAAGGAGCGCGAGCTGAAAAAGCGCTCGAGTAACCCCAACACGATTCGTTAAGTGTTGTAGCCACCGGCCTATGGCCGGTCACCTGAGTGGCTTTCGCCGAGACGGCCCACGGGGCCGTGGCTACAGCGCGTGCGGCTTACAGACCTTCTACCAGGATCATGTTAGTCCTGGCGGTGCGGTGTCGCATCTTGCGTGGCTCGCGATATTCTTCGCAATTCAGCCACTCTTTGGCGCGCTGCGCTGATTCGAATTCCAGCACCACAATGCGCTTGGGTTGCCAATCGCCTTCGAGGACTTCGGTTTTGCCGCCGCGCACGATGTATTTGCCGCCGTATTTCTCTACAGTGGCGCCAGCGAGCTTCTTGTATTCTTCGTAGCCGGCTGGGTCGATGATCTCGATTTCGACGATGATGTAAGCGGGCATTATCTTAAAAATCAGAAATCGGAAATCAACAATCAGAAATCAGTAATTAGTAATCGAATCTCAGTGGCCGTTGTGGCTGCGGTCTTTT
>JBKPBJ010000254.1:0-2570 GCA_046726875.1 Verrucomicrobiota bacterium | reverse complement strand
GAAGAGCAGAGTCGTGTCCTTGTATTTGTCTGGATGAACGAGGCGAGCGAAGCCGAGTTTTTGCGGCTGCTCCCGCACCAGAAACATCGCCACGGATGTGCTGAAGTCTCCGGCGAGCGAAAAATTTCTGCCTCCCAGGGTTATCGTTTCCTTAGCCAGGGGATCGTCGAACGAAATTTCACATCGATTTCCATTAAAGGTCGCGGCGGCCGTGACGCTGTAGTAAACGTGCGCCGTCCGCAGGAACCTTTTCTGAAAATCCTTCACCGGAGTCTCGCGGATCGCGAGCAGGGTGGCGCCGATGCCCTTCCTCCGAGCCCGCTCGGTAAAGGCAGTTCCTCCAATAGTCAGCTCATCGCACGGGATGAATTCGAACTCGACCGGATTCCACAACACGCGCACATCCTTGCGATGCGTGATGACATAGCCGGGGACAGCCAATGGCTTCGACCACGCGTCAATGTTTGCCTTGCGAATCGCCGAAAACACCCGCGCTAACGCGAAATTATAGTCCCGCATAGCATCGAGATCTCCGGGATGCTGTCGCAGTTGCGCCAAAGCGGAATCGGCCGCGCGCAGATATTCACTGATGGCAGCTAACGAATCGCGTGGCTGGAGTTTCTCGCCGGCGATGATGTGCTGCTCGGCCACGCGAACATCGTTTGAGGCCGCAATCGACGGGGCGTAATGCGCCGTCGTATTTTTGACGTTCGCTAGCGGATGCGCGCATCCGGCCAGGACTAAAGTGATGACGATGGGCAATGAACACCTCATCATGATCCGCAGAGCATAGCCGTTCGCCGCAAGAGCAGCTATAGGACTTTAGTGCTATGGCGTGGTGCCGAAGCGGCCGCTCTCCGTCAGGGCGCTTCCGCCCGTCTTATCGCTTGCTTCTTGTATTGCCCTAAAGTCCTATAGGGAGGTCATTGAATTCCAAACAAGAAAGCCAATGAGGTGACTTGAAACTTCCCGCCCACGTTCTGTTCCGCAAAGAGTTGTCGCTCATGGTCTGGAAGCCGCACGGCGTTCTGGACCAGGCACTCGTGAATGAAATCGTGGCGTTTGTCGAGGCTGCCGAAGAAAGAGCTCAAAAGCCGTTCAACCGGTTCGCAGACTTATCGGCGCTCGACGTGGTCGATCTCAATTTCAGTTTCGTCTTTCACATCGCGCTGCACCGCCGCCTCGCCTTTGAGTCGCATCCGCCGGTCAAGACGGCGTTCTACGTCACGAGTCCCGACACCACCCATTACGCAAAATTGCACGCCATGTTGACCGACCATTCGCCACTGCATGTTTCGCTGTTCACGGAACGCGCCGCCGCAGCGAAGTGGCTTGGCGTTCCAGTCGAAGCACTGAGGGTGTAGGATATTTCTGGGCCTCCCACAGCCGGTTCTCTATCCGATTGCGGTAGGGGCGACAGACTCGTTGGATCTCCGTCGCATCGATGCGCCGAGTAGTTCCATAAGGCGCGCCTCGTACGAATCACACATGAGGGATTCGCCATCTGGCTGGATCCATTCGGGATGTTGAATCCGGAGGTCGTGGTGAATCTGTTGCCGAAGCTCGGAGTAGGTATGGACTCGTGGAGACGTGGCAACTAGATGACCTGGCATGTTCATTTGTAATCTCCTTCTCTCGTGTAATTGCCTTGAAGTGGCGCGGGCTCGCTCCACGGTGGCATCGGCTTTTCTGTATCGTAGTACGGATAGCTTGGCTGCGGTGCGTGGTACCTTGAACCGCTAAACCATAGCCATAAGAGGAAACCCAGCGCTGCGATAGCTATCAGTTGCTGAATACGAATGAAGAGGAGCCGACGGCGTTGAGAGATTACATTCCGTATCCGCAGTGAGGACTCGTGGTGAATCTGTTGCCCGAACTCCGTGTAGGTGTGGATTCGGGAAGACATGGCAATTAGCCTTGGCGAACGATTCGAGTGTGTCGGGGGACGGTTCGCACCCAAGGCTCGGCCAAATCGTCGACGCGCGTTCGTGCCCTGAGGGCGCGGGATGGCCAAGTAACGGCACTCCAAAACGTGGCGCGCAGATGCTCGCGATGTGCGCGACGCCGGGCCAACTGGATTACTTTGCGTTTCTGGTGTTCGAGCAACTCGGCGAGCAGCCCACTTTGCGTAAGAGTCAGCGTTGATTTAGTCACAATGTATTAGACATGCGAAGCCAGAAATTCGCTATGGGACCTTGGTCTATGAGACCTTAGTCGTAGGGGGCGATTTTATGTTCCAAACTCAGACGCGCGATTCGAGAACTATATAGCCCTAAAGTCCCATAGGTACGCGAGAGTAGGCAGGGTAAAATCGGGGCCTATTGGGCAACTGGTGACAATACGACGATGAACACCACTCTCACGGCAGTCATTGTGTTCGGATGCCTCATCGGAGCCGTGCTGGTCGGAAGGATTCTTCGTCGCATTCTTCCTGAGGATCACTTGAGTGCGGACAGCAGGGACGTGGTGAAGCTAGCCATGGGTCTTGTGGCGACCATGGCGGCCCTGGTCTTGGGATTGCTCGTGAGCTCGGCAAAGGGCTCCTACGACACTGAACGAAGCGAAGTGAT
>JBKPBJ010000253.1:0-10905 GCA_046726875.1 Verrucomicrobiota bacterium | reverse complement strand
TTTAAATTTCTGCCAGAATGTCGAAAAGTCGGTGTGGGCCCCACCATGTTCTTCATCCGCCGCAAGAGTGGAAAAGCCGCACCTAATCCCTAACGCAACGACTGCGACGAAATTACAGAGGATTTTCATTCTCCTTTTTCCATCTTTTCGATTTCTTTTTCTGACATTTGATGTGTTTTAACGATCTTCCACTTGCCAGCGGCATCGAACTTTAGCGTGAACAGGAAACCGGCCTTCACTTTCTCAGAATTGGGTCGGTAACAAGGCGCATAAAGCGTTGCAGTACTCGCGTCACTCCACTCGCGAAGATCCAAAACGTCACTGTTCGACGAGCAATCCCGTGCGTTAAACTTCTTGGGGAGGTGCCCTTTGAGTAATTGCTCCAATTGACTGCCCTCTGACACGTCGTCCGCTGGCGAACGCAGTTGTTCCCATTTGTCGCCGCGCAGCTCGTAAAACGCGACCGATCTAAAGATATACCCGTGGCTGCCACGGTAATGATAGTTGAACCCAAAACGTTTTGAATCCGGCGCCCAATCCACTCCGCCGCGGCCCTCGGAAATATCGAGTACGACCTGGTTTGTGGCTGCATCTAGAATTTTCGGTTCCATTCCGCCTACGAATTCCCATTTCTTGTCGGGAGAAGTCGAGCTCACCTCCCACCCGAAAGTGCTCTTGGTTCCGTCGGGCGTGAATTTCAGAATCGAATGGCTTTGTGCGTCAAAAGCAAAAAGATCCCCAGTTCCATTAAAAGCCAGGCCGACCGGGTCCAGTCCCTTGGCAAAGTTGTTCCTCCTTCCGTCCGGAGCGAATTTCAAGATCTGCGTATTCACGCCCGTTATCTCAGCCTCCTCGCTTGAAACGTAAAGATTGCCAGCTTTGTCGAAAACCAAAACTTGGGGAGCGCCGAGGCCGGCGGCAAAGGTGCTGCGAGTTCCATCGGGCGTAAACTTTAAGATCCTGCCGGTCCCACTGGACCTGTCTGAAACAAACAAGTTACCAGCTTTGTCGATCGCTGGGCCCGCGCAACCAATGAGTCTAGCGCTGCCAAGGTTGGTCGTGATTGTCGTGAAGAACGTGCTTTTGTTTCCGTCAGGGGCGAATTTCAGGATCGATGCGCCCGTGCTGCCGCTCCCGGCCATATCCACCACGAAGAGATTGCCTGCTTTGTCAAAGGCCAAGCCAAGTGGCACGGCAAGTCCGGCGGCAAAGGTGCTGCGGCTTCCATCCGGCGCAAACTTCAAGATCACACCGCTTCCTCCTTCGCTTTGCTTCGCCGCAACAAAGAGATTGCCCGCGCCGTCAAAGGCCAAACCGAAAGGGTCGTTGAGCCCGGAGGCAAAGGTACTGCGGTGCCCATCCGAGGTGAATTTGACGATCTCCCCCTTCGTGTTCATCGCGACAAACAGGTTGCCAGTAGAGTCAAAAGCGAGGCCTCTGGGTGCATCGGATCCTAGGTCCCCCAGAGTAAGCCGCACCGGAGCGATAAAGAGCCCGGCAATGGTCAGCGCCACAAATATTTTTTTCGTATGAATGTTCAAGTTGGTGGTGAGGTTGTTGTATGAGATGGCTCTCTTACTCCGCAAGCCTGGCCCTTAGCTGTGTTATTCGCTGTTGAGTGAGTTCTGCCATCGCAATTTCATTGCTTCTCTTCGAGCTCCTTCTCCGACATCCGATGCATTTTGACGATTTTGAAGTCGCCTTTCGCATCGAACTTCAAGGTGAAAAGAGCAGCCGCCTCGCCTCCGTTCCCCGCCGAATAAGCATAAAGGATTACAGTATTGGCGTCAGTCCAGCTACGCACTTTCAGGTCATCACGCACTGGCGAGGAATCTGCCTTTCGGTAAGTGTTCTTCGGCGAATGCTTCCTAGCCAGTTGCGCCAACTGGGCGCGCTCTGATGCTTCGTCCACCGGTGACTGCAACGCCACCCATTTGTCCTCACGCAGCTGATAAAGCGCGACCGTCTCATAGGTCGTATGGTGTGCGTGGGGCGGACTGTAATTGAAGGCCAACCGTTTTGAATCTGGCGCCCAGACGACCGCTCCCTCACCAGTACGATCGACTTTAAGCTCCTCGGAAAAGTCTAACACAACTTGAGTCGTATCGGCTTTGACGATGCCTGGCCCGTGACCATCAATCCAAGGCTTGTATTCCCATTGTTTGTCGGGTGACACCCACTCTGAGGCGAAGGTACTGGGAGTTCCACTCGGATCGACTTTCAAGATTGAGTGGCCGGTCCAGACAAAAACACTTCCAGCCCGATCAACACCCAGACCCCGAGCGACATCAGCGCCGAGCACGGAAGTAAACGTGCTGTTCGTTCCATCGGGACTAAATTTAAGGATCGCATGGCTGCTGGCGTCGGCTGGCGTCACTACCGTGACATAGACGTTGCCCGTAGTGTCAACCGCCAAGCCGCTCGGATCTTCAAGTCCGGTGGCGAACGTGCTCTTCATTCCGTCGGGAGTGATCTCAAAAATCGAGTGGCCGAGTCCCGGCACCGTCACTGCCTGGTCCAGCACAAACAGATTGCCGCCTCGGTCAAAGGCCAGGTCGATGAAATTAGCAATCTTCGAACTGATAAACGTGCTCTTCTTTCCTTCGGGTGTGAATTTGAAAATCGCGTCCCCCTGAGAAACAAAGAGATCACCCGCACGATCAAAAGCCATGCCGACAGAGCTGATCCCCGTGGCAAACTTACTTCTCTTTCCGTCAACCGTGAATTTTAGAATCGAGCTTTTGGGATCCGTCACAGCCCCGTCTGAGACAAAGAGATTCCCTTTGCCGTCAAAGCACAAGCCAAGCGGGTACTTCAGCCCTGCGGCGAAGGTGCTTTTTGTGCCGTCGCGCGCGAATTTGGAGATGGAATGTCCGTCGGCCACAAAGAGATTACTGGTTTCGTCAAAAGCCAGGTCACCGGCGGCGTGGGCGCTGGTGGAGCCCAAGATCGTTCCCACGCTAGTAACTATCAGGGTAGTGAATGCTTTAGTTATAGACGTCATTCTGTTCATTACAGGATGGTTCATTCTTCCAAGTGTATCGGGTCCATGATGTGATCTTAATCTGTAAGCCTTGTGTTTAGCTGTTTGATTCGCTGTTGAGTGAGTTCTGCCATCGCGATTTCAATGCTCAGTCTCTCAGCAAACTGTTAGACATAGTTTAACGCTGCGCCTTGGCTTCCGATGACAGCTTCTTCGCTTCTTCCGCATCTAGATTTCGAGGCACAAGCTTGAACGAGCTGACCAATTCTTTTACTAACGGATCCACATCCTTTTTGGCTGGTGAAACTGAAAGGGCAAAAACCCCATCTTTCGCAGCAAGCCCGATCAAATAAGATGACATCTGTGCGCCTTTGTCGTTGTACACCCTTATTTCGGTCACCTTAACGTCCTTTCTTGTTCCTGTTAAATCTTCTCGGACACTACTTTCCACTCTGCTGGCATGTTGATGCCAGTAATTTACTTCCCATTGAGCGTGAGCGCTCAACAAATCGCTGTCGTTTTGAAGTTCCTTTTTCTCGACAAAGGCAACCATCATTCCAACACCCTTTTGTAGCAGGATATGATAAAAGTCCTGAAGTTTTGCGCCGTTCCCTATTACCCGGAATTCAGCATATTCGTTTCCGTGTGCATACGCGGCGTTCCATCCGTTGGAAGTTTTTGCGTAGATTGGATCTTCGGGAGTTTCTGCCTGGGCACCTTTAACTGGCAGCAGTATCAGCGCTCCCAGCAGTAATAATTGAGCGAGATGTTTCATAAGCCCTCCTAGCATCTAACCACCAAGCTCAGCCACAGCCGCCGAGCCTGACTTTCCAATGCAATCCTGACAACCAAATTTCGTAACACCGTCCGCGCCGAGTACGACGGCTGTTGGCTGCAGCACCTTGTTAGGCCACGTTTGTAATTTCATACAGACTGCTCAGAAATAAATCCGTGTCGCTAAAGTCGGCAAACACGCGAACTGCTCCCTCAGCGGCCAGACATGCAGCCCGACCGTCCGTCGCAATTCCAATAAACGGAATGCCGACGCGACGGCACGCACGAGCATCCCAAATACGGTCGCCGACATAAACCGTGCTGCCAAAGCTACCGTATCGCTCCGCTGCCCTCTGCATCGATAACCTGACAATGGTCTCTCGGTCTAACGCGTCATCGCTCGATGCCGTCGGATAATCGTCGTAGCACAAGCCGGCGCTCGCCATCTTGAGGCGCGCTGAATCACGCCAAGCCCCGGTAGCAAGTGCCACCCGGTGCTCCGCGTCACTGGCCAAGCGAGAGAGCAACAGAGACGCTCCCGCGACGGCTGCGAAAGGGGCTTCGGATGCGGCTCGTGCAAGCAAACCAACAAAGTACTGGCGAAACTGTGAAAGCTCGATGGGTGATGGCGACCGCCCAGCGCGAGCCTCGTAAATCTCGTGGAAAACACCAGAATCCGTGGCGTGCTTGTAACGTGACCAATTTGTGTCCGCATCGCTGAAGCCACACACATCGGCGAGTGAACGCACTAAGCACTCGCCATCGGCTTTCATGGTCTGCGTCAGTGTGCCGTCAATGTCGAATATGACCAAGTGCATGGAAGTGGCCTAACGAGAATTCGGCACCAAAAATCTGCAATTAAAGGAAGATAAAATCTGTATAATCCGACTGCCTTCGAGTCGCCCGAGGGGTAACAAGCCGTCCATGCCAGCATCAGTAACGCCTGCAGTTTCATCACTCGGATCCATTCTCCGAGATTTTCCGGTACGAGGCTTCATAGTCTTTCACATACGTTTCAACGCTGATCATCGTTCCACAGGATCTTCCTATTCCAGCTCTCTCAATGGGGCTCTGATGGGATCTCACGAGTTTTGACAATTTTCCAATTGCCCTCAGCATCGAATTTCAATGTGAGAAGAAAATCCGCACCAACTTTGTTCCTTTCGCCGCTTTCTTTTTTCGATTGCACTTCTTCGGCAGACGAACAGTAAAGTATGGCGGCGTCAGGACCGACCCATTCACGCACCTCACGCACCGATGTAACATCGCTGAGGCTTTGACGATCAGGTTTTTGAGGTAGACCAAGCTGCCGGAGTTGCGCCGCCATCGCGCGCTCGAGCGGCTTGCTCGTGTCGTGCGCTTCGGGTGAACGCAACGGCACCCATTTGTTACTGCGCAGCTGAAAGAGCGCTGCCGTGTAATGGCGGCTACCAGCGCGGTAATTGAATGCAAACCGTTTTGAATCCGGCGCCCAGACTACCATTGCCTCACTCGCAAAGGGAGGATCCACCTTCAAGTCTTTAGAGAGATCCAACACGGCTTGAGTTGTGCCTGCCTTTAGAATGCCCGGACTCTTACCAACGGGCCACCGATATTCCCACTGTTTGTCCGGTGAGGTTGCGCCTTTAGGAAAGGTGCTCTTAGTCCCATCGGGAGCATATTCGAAAATCCTGTCGCTCTCGCCTTCTGGCGTAAGGAGATTGCCCAAAGGGTCACAGACCAGGTCCGAAGGATTGATCTCGGTGATGAAGGTGCTCTTCCCTCCATCGGGTGTGAATTTAAGGATCAAGTGGTTGTCCAGGTCCCCCACAAAGAGGTTGCCGGCCCCGTCAATGGCCATGGCATTAGGGTACCCCATCTTGGAGAAGAAGGTGGTCTTGGTTCCGTCCGGAGTGAATTTAAGTATCGTACCATCGGAAGCGGATACAAATAGATTGCCGGAGCGGTCAATAGCCAGATCAACCGGATCAGTAAGCCCCGAGGCGAAGGTGTTCTGCTTCCCATCTGGCGTGAACCTAAAGATCGAGTTGGAGTCCTTGTCTAACACAAAGAGATTGCTCTTGTCGTCAAAGGTCAGGTCAACCGGATACTTGATCCCGATGGCGAAGGTGCTCTTCTTTCCATCGGATGTTAATTTGAGGATCGAGTGGCTACCCCTGTCTGATACAAAGAGATTGCCCAAGCGATCAAAGGCCAGGTGTTCAGGTTCAAGCCCGGAGGCGAAGGTGCTCCTTTTGCCATCGGGCGTTAATTTGAAGATCGAGCCAGTGCCTGTCCCAAAGAAGAGGTTGCCGGCGCCGTCAAAGGCCATGCCACTGGCCTGGGCGCTGATGGAAACCAGGATTGCTCCCAGGTTGGCAACTATCAGGGCGATAAATGCCTTATTCATAAATTTCATCTGCCGCCGTGTTGCTTCCGTTGACGCGTTGTGGTTGCCTTCGGCGAGCCTTTGGTCTTTTGCTCGCTTGCTTGTTGCATTTCCTCCCAGACGTATTCGGAGACTTCATGACCGTCCTGAATGCGCATCATGTAACCAAACCGAAACCTTACTGAGTCGGCTGCGCCGGCTGCGATGAAAACAAACGACGATCTCACCGGTGCTCTTTGACTTCTTTCTCCGACATCCGATGCGTTTTGACGACCTTCCACTTGCCGGTATCGTCGAACTTGAGCGTGAAAAGAAAATCGGCGCTGAAGCCGTCCGACATTTCGCCAGGGTCGTCCCGTCGCGCGATTACGTGCTGGTCGCTGGCGTAGAGCAAGACGGTGCCAGAGTCGATCCATCGATCAACTTTCACGTCCAACAAAATGAAACGCAGGTACGATCCTTTTTTCTCCAGCTTCTCTTCCGATTGGCCGTTGCGTTTTAGCTGCGCGGCGATGTCGTCCTGAAGCCGCTGTGAAATTTCGTCGTCAGGTTGCGGGTCCAGCGGTGCCCAATGATCATTGCGCAGTTGGTAAAACGAAGTATGATGGGTCCGCCCTTGGCCCCAAAAAAACGCAACGCGCTTCGAGTCCGGCGCCCACAGCACGCTCGCGTCGTCACCACACGAGCCGATATCGCACGCATCGGACAAATCGCCGGCGGCGTCACTCGTTCCCGCGTTTACGATCTGCGGGCCGCGGTCGTTACTCGGCGGCTTGTATTCCCATTTTTTGTCTGGAGAAGTCGAATCCGCCGTAACGTGCGCACTAGACTCTGCCTTCGAACCGGAACTCTGGCCGCTCGGCGACGGTGACACCTCGGTTTGTAGTCCACTCGCGCTTCCATTGTCGATCATCGCTTTTAACTCCGCGATGCGTTTTCGAGTCAGGTCGGTCATCCTTCCGTAGCGGATGGTCCGGGCTATCGAGCCGTTTCCGGCCTCTTTCGCCGCGCCCGCCGCTTCTGCATTACGCGACGCAATCCACGCGCGCTGCGCTTCCTTCAGTTTCTGTTTTCCGGCAGCCGGAAGCTTCGCCAGAACCGCTTGGTAAGTTTTGTTAAGATCGACATCAGCTTTCGTAAAATCTGCGCGCGCGGCGGCGTTGATTTCGGCTTGCGTCTGCGCATGAAGCGACACGACGAAGAGAAAAATGGAAACGACGCCAATTACCCGAATCGTCACTGGCTTATTCATTGATGTTGTCGAGACCGGCAAATTTCCAGCCGGTTTTGGTTCGCTCGAAAATGAAGCGAATCGGAGCGCTTTCCCAGTCGTCCGGCGTATCCTTAAATGGGCAGTAGACCTCATAACGCTGCGTGGATTCTTTTCGCGGTTTGGCCTTGGCAAAACACTGGGCGGCATTCGCCTCGCCTTTAAAAATCTCGTTGTAACGGCGCTGGAAATCCTGCTTGTTCTTTACGGCTTTCACCGAATACGGCATCGAGAGCGGGAATTTCGTCATGTCCGCTACGCTCGCATTATCGCCAGCAATAACCGCCGATTAAATTTGTTCCAGAACATCGAAAAGTGGTTCTGACCTGAAGCCTGTGGTAAGAACAACAAAACTAAAATCCCGGCCGCCCAATTCTTATAAGACTTCATTCTTCGAGATGCACCGAATCCATGATGCGGTCGATCTCTGCCTTTAACTCTGGGTTAGTGTTCAGGTTCGAGGTAAAGGTGATCTCTAAGAGTTGGCCTTCATAAGAAGTCGTTAGGAACCGCGTGTAGACGGGACTGTGCGAATAATCCTTCTTTCCCTTTAGCACCGGGACGTAACGCCAGTCGGCCCATTTGCGACCATCGATAGTCACGATTTCTTTCTTCAGCCATTGGAGATGCGCATCCTTTGGGAGCCACTTGAAGCCTTTGGAGTACTCGGCCACGCGCATCTTGAGGTAACCTTCAAGTTTGTCCGGCGTGAGCCCGTGCGTTCCGCGCAACACTTCGCCCCATGCCCCATCCGCTGGGCCGGAGAACCTGGCGATTGTCTTTGGTTCTTTGGGATCATTAGGCTCGCGCGAAAAATCCGGTGGGATATCGAGCGTGAGTTTGCCGTCCAGCAAACTCACCTTGTTCGTGGCGCCGGCGCTCTTGAAATCTGCATCCGCCCCGGCCTTATCGCCTTTAGCTTTCTTCGCGATACCGCGATTGTAATAGGCCAGGGCGTAATCGGGTTTCATTTCGATCGCGCGGTCGAAATCGGCGATTGCGCCGGCCGAATCCTTGTTTCTCCCTTTCAAGGTGCCGCGCTCGAAGTACGCCTCGGCAAACTTCGGATCGATTTCAATTGCCCGTGTGTAATCGGCAAGCGCGCCGACCGCGTCTTTCTTCAGCCCTTTAGCGTGACCGCGATTGTAGTAAGCGAATGCGTTCTTCGGATCAAGTTCGATCGCCTGGTCAAACTCGGCTATAGCTCCATCCAAGTCGCCTTTCTTCCCTTTTTCCCTTCCGCGATGAACGACCTCAATTTTCTCGGCGCTCTTAAAGTCCGCCTCAGCCCCGGCTTTATCACCCTTAGCTTGCCTAGCTTCGCCGCGATTTTTGTAGGCGACGGCTAGGTCAGAGTCTAATTGAATTGCGCTGGTGAAATCAGCGATCGCGCCGTCAAGGTCGCCCTTCGCTTTCTTGACATTGCCACGATTGTTGTATGCCTTGGCCTCTTTTGGATCCAACTCAATGGCGTGGTTGTAATCGGCGATGGCGCCATCAGGGTCGTTGTTCCTGGCTCTCAGGATGCCGCGGTTGTTATATGCGTTAACGTTTTTTGGGTCTAGTTCGATAACATGTGTGTAATCCGCAATGGCGCCGGCCGTATCCTTCTTTAACAACTTGATACCGGCACGATTGTAATAAGCTTCTGAATTCTTAGGATCAAGCTCGATCGCGCGATTAAGATCAGCCAAAGCTCCATCCAAGTCCCCTTTCTTCCCTTTTTCGATCCCGCGCTCGACGAGGTCGGCGTCTGATTTGTTCTTCGAATCCGGGGCCGACCCTTCGCTTACTAACTCCGGGTCCAGCTTTTGCGCGCGCTTGAAGTCTGCGGCAGCGCCGGCCTTGTCCCCCTTCTCCTTCTTCAGGACTGCACGATTGTAGTAGGCCCGTGCGTAATCGGGTTTGAGTTCTATGGCGCGCGTATAGTCAGCAATTGCGCCCTCACGGTCCTTAGTCTCTGCTCTGGCGTTGCCGCGATTGTTGTAAGCAGCCGGGTTAGTGGAGCCCAATTCAATGGCTCGCGTGTAGTCGGCAATGGCGCCGGCCGTGTCATTCTTCAGCCGTCTGGCTTGGGCACGGTTATAATATGGCGCGTCGTCTTTTGGATTGAGTTGAGCCGCGCGGTCGAAATCAGCTATGGCACCACCCAAGTCACCCTTCTTCGCTTTTTCGATCCCGCGATTAACCAGGTTTTCGTCAGCCTCTTCGTTCGCAGGCGTCGCCGAAACAGCAGTCTGCTTCGAATTGACAGAAGACTTTTTGCTCACTAACTCCGGGTCCAATTCTCCCGCGCGTTTTAAATCTTCCTTCGCTCCGGCGGCGTCGCCTTTTGCTTGCTTCGCTTCACCGCGATTTTTGTAAGCGATTGCGAGCTTGTCGTTCAATTCGATGGCGCTTGTGAAATCAGCAATCGCGCCGTCGTTGTCGCCTTTGCTTTTCCTGATGGCGCCGCGGGTGTTGAACGCGGCAGGATTTTTCGGATCCAATTCGATCGCGTGATTCAAATCAGCGAGCGCGCCATCTGCGTCATGTTTGATGTTTTTGGCCAGAGCGCGGTTGCGATAGGCGATCGCATTTTTCGCGTCGAGTTCGATTGTGCGTGTGAAATCGCCAATCGCGCCGTCGTTGTCGCCCTTCCGCAGTTTCGCAAGACCGCGGTCGTTGTAATAATCGGCGGTGTTCGGGCTGAGTTCGATCGTACGAGTGAGGTCGCCAATGGCGCCGTCGTAATCGCCCTTCTGCAGTTTCGTAATACCGCGACGGTAGTTAGCCGGGACCGATTTTGGATCGAGTTCAATCGCGCGACTGAAATCAGCGATCGCGCCGTTCGCATCACCGTTAAAACCGCGCGCGCTGCCGCGGTTGAGGAAACCGTCCGCGTCTTTCGGTTTCGGCCCCATGTCGAACTTGGATAGATCAGTCGGCTTGTTCTCCAGTTCTTTCGGCGTTTCCAAGTCTTCCCAGGCCGCCTCGGAAAGCTCGAAACCACTCGTAGCAATCAGGTACCCAAAACTGAACTTCACGCGCGCGGCACGACCCGTTTTGACGCCGACGCCCGGCAGCGAGCCGTCGAAGTCGTGCAACAGCGCGTTCTGATTTTTGTCGTAGAGCGGCCGGGCAAAAGTCAGGTGCACCAGTGCTCCGGTTTGATTTGCCGCGCGGGCTTCAAGGGTCCATTCCACGCTGACACGTTCTCTGGATTTGCGGAGCAGTTTTACTTCGCTCGGGGCAAAATCGAAAACCGCTTCGACGAGTTTGACCCAGCTGTCGAGCTTGGCCGCAGTTTGTTTATCAACAGGCCGGCCAGATTCGCCCCAATCCTCCGATTTCAACCACGGCTTCCCATGCTGGCGCGCAAACGTGCCTTGATCGCATTGAATGCGCTCCGGTCCGTTGTCTGGATAACGCTGGTAGGCAAACGACGGCGCTGATTCTGAAATTGCTGAGAAATGAACGCCCGAATAAAACTCGCGACTGAATTCGATATTGTCCGCGACGATGTTCGCG
>JBKPBJ010000252.1:0-10263 GCA_046726875.1 Verrucomicrobiota bacterium | reverse complement strand
ACTAGCCCCGGGGGCGCCGGGTGGCGTAGGGAAAGCAAAGTCCACTATGAGCGAATAAAACAGTGTGAATGGACCAAGCTGTGTGTCGGTTGATGTGACGCTCCCATTGGCATAAAACCCTTCCGCTGGATTGGGAAAAGGCGCGCCAATTTCGCTCCCTGCGATAGTACCATTAATTCGTATCACTGCCGCTTCCACCGCGGAGCTAACGAGCGCCACGGTCAGGAAGATTGCTGTTATCAGGCTGACTCTTTTAAGGTTATTCATTATTTGATTTCCTCTCTTGTTTTGGCCTTCTTTGAATCCTCGTTATTGAGTTGTCACTTCTGGCCGTTCACAGGAGTACTGCGTAAAATTTTTGGATCCCTTACGCGTGAAGCTTCGAAATTTAGAAGACCGCGGCTTACGTGGATGTCACGATGGGTTCTTAAACAGAAGGAAACGAAGACAGCGAAGACTCCGTTTGGATCCAGTTAGATAAAACCGCAGCCGCTGTAGCCACGGCCCTGTGGGCCGTCTCCCTGATGTGAAAAAGCACCGCCGGAAGCAGACCGGCCACACACCGGGTGGCTAGAACATTTCTGAAATCGCTTTAGTCCCAGCGAAACAGGGCCTTTGTTCTCTTTGTTGTCTTCTGTAAGACGAAGGGATTCGACGCGCTTGGCGGTCACGCCCTACCATTGTTTGTAAATCACGTCTGCATCCATGTTATCCGTGAAATCCGTGGTTAGTCTTATTTTGGCGCTAACGAGGCGACAATTTTTTCGAAGCACGGCTCGCCGCGCAGCGGATCCCAGAACGGCATCAGTTTTAATTCGCCATAGCTGAGATCGAGACCGCTGGTGGGGGAACGGACGGCAGTGGCAAGCTGTTCGCAGGCGAGATCTTTTTCACCAACCCACGCAGCAATCATCGCCAAATACTTGATCATGACCAAGCCACCGAGTGAGTCCTTTTCCACGGGAAGCAGCTCGACCGCCCGCCGGCCTTCTCGCAAGGCCGCCTCCTTCCGCCCGAGAGCGGCATCGATTACACCGAGCACGCACCATGCCGGGCCGTAATCTGGTTGAGCCTGAACCTTGTTCTCCTGCTCCGCGCGCGCAGCAGTAAAAGCCAATTGCGCCTTGTGCTCGTCATTTCTCATGCGCGCGATAACGCCCTCGGCGAAAGGACGCGTGAAGTGGCATGTAGTAGTAACGGCATTTGCCCCTAACGGTTCTTCGCCGGCGGCAAGCAACGCCTCTTTGGCGGAAGCGACGTCGCGTTCGGCAAGTGCGCAAAGTAGCCATCGACCGCCGATCTTCGGCATAGCAGTAGGATTTGTCGTACGAATTTCATCGATCAGTTGATGCAGCGGTCCTGTATCAGCTTTCCAATCCACTTCCACGAATGCGCGCTCCGCCTTTATCGCGACATCGTTTGGCGCGATAGTCAGCATGCGATCTAACTTGGATTTTTGTTCCGCATAACGCCGGGCGCCCCCGTAACTACCTCCGGTCTGGTAGAGCCTGTCAAGGCTGCGCGGGTCGAGCTCATTTGCCCGTTCGAGGTTTCGTATGGCCTCTTCCCAGCGTCCCTGGCGCCTTTGGATGTAACCGGTCACCGAGAATATCCGGGGAGTATTTGGCAAGCTCCGACGTGCAATTTCCAGTTCAGCAAGAGCGCCATCGTAATCGAGGTAGCCGTTATAAAGGTGAAATGCTCGTGCGAGGTGTGCTTCGCCGGCATTTGGACGAATGCGAAATGCTTCCCGGACTGCTGCTTCCGCTGCCGCCAACCGCCCGGGAGTATGATCGCCAACGAAGTAAAGCTGGTCATGAGCCGCGGCCAGAAGGCAATAAGCTTTGAGAAACGAAGGATCGCGCGCCACCGCCTGGTTCAGTAGATCGATTGCCTTCAACACGTCCTCCCCCCCAACAGAAAATCCCCAAATATCGTTGGCGCGCGAATAGAGCTCGAAAGCGACGAGATCGGTGGTGGGCTTTTCCTCAATAGCCAGTCTCTCCACAGATGTGACTTTGGCGTTCAGTCGATCGGCGACTTTTTGCGCGATCTCACTTTGGATTGCGAACAAATCATTCAAATCACGGTCATATTGCTCGGCCCAAACGTGCGTGTCAGTGCGCGTGTCGATCAACTGCGCGTTCAGACGAAGATGCGTGCCGGCTCTGCGAACGCTGCCCTCAAGCACATGCGACACTCGCAGATCATTTCCGATCTGACGGAGATTTCGTTTGCCGCGATATTCCATCACGCTGGTCCGGCTGATGACTTTCAGGTCACCGATCTTGGCCAGCTTGGTCAGAATGTCGTCCTGTAAGCCATCAACAAATGCCGCGTTCTCTTTCTGTTCGTCTAGATTTTCAAACGGTAGAACGGCGATTCCAGTCGTTAGCGGCTGCCGGATCAATTCGCTTTTCCAAACGATCCATCCAGCAGCCGCTGCTAATGCGATCAAGCACGCTGCTAGAAGCGCGCTGGTTGGATTGCGCCGCACCCATTTCTTCCCTCGCGCAAAAACTCCGGTGTGCCGCGCCTGGATCGGTTCGTGCTTTAGCCAACGTTCGAGATCCTCAGCCAACGCAAGCGCAGACGGATAACGGCGCTTCGGAACTTTCTCCAGACACTTGAGACAGATCGTACAGAGATCGCGATCGACTTTTGGATTTAGCAGCCGCGGCGACCGCGGCTCGGTATCTTCGAGTAACTTGATCGTCTCGTAGGTGGTACCGCCAGCAAAAGGCGGATGGCCCGTCAGCAACTGGTAAAGAACTGCACCAAGCCCATAGACATCTGTCACGCTGCTCACAGCCGCGTTGTTTCCTACCGCTTGTTCCGGCGCCATGTAACTGGGCGTGCCCAGCACGTCGAGGGTCTGGGTGACACTGCTTTCAGATTCGACCAATCGAGCCAAGCCAAAATCGGTCAGATGCGGTTCGCCTTTTGCATCGAGAAGAATGTTTCCCGGTTTGATATCACGATGCAGAATGCCGTGCTCATGCGCGTAATGAACCGTGCGTGCGACCTTGGCGATTAGTTCCGCCGCCTGCCGGATCGTCATCGGCGTGCGCCTGACAACTTCGTCAAGCTGGCCGCCTTCGACGAATTTCATGCTGAAATAGCACGAGCCATCACGCTCGCCGACTTCGTAGATGGGAACGATGCTCGGATGATCAAGGCTGGCCGCAGCCTCGGCTTCACGGCGAAAACGTTTCAGATGCGCTTTGCTCGCCCACTGACCGAGGCCAATGACTTTTAAGGCAACTGTGCGATTGAGACTCTTTTGCCGCGCGCGAAATACCACTCCCTGAGCGCCGCGTCCGATTTCTTCCAGCAACTCATAATCGCCTAACTCACCCAGCATGGTTGCGGCGCGCACCGCTTGTTTGCTATGGGCAGCGTTCGCCTGATCGTGCGAAGCATCGTCCATGGGGCCGGGGTCAGCGCCCCCGGCTACAGGATCGGGGAAAATCCCAAGCGCCGTTTCAAGCACGCACGCTGTGCAAAGCCCTCTCGGCGCGTCAGAAAAGATCTTCGCACCGCATTTGCGGCAAACTCTGATTACTCTGATCATTGCGCGAGACTCGGCGTGGGTTCCCATCTTGTACTGCGTAAAATTCTGTCAAAGATTACGCCCGTCTTAAAGACACGAATTTCACCAATTTAACACTAAGCCTCTGACCGTAAGCGTCCTTGTAGATGACTTCGTCGTGGCCCTTTCCCAACTCGCGATGAATTTCCATGCAAAGACCTACGAGTTAAAAAATCTCTTCCTTGTAAAGCAACTCAGACACAGATGAATTGAGACACGAATTTCACGAATTCACACTAATTGGATCAGCCATATTCGTGATAATTCGTGGAATTCGTGTCGAGTCTTCGTGTACTTCATGTCTACGCACGAATCACAGCAATCAGATAACGCAACTCGTTTTCGATATCGCCGGGAGTCGCAACGGTATGAGCAATTTCCTCGCGCAATAACGATTGATAGCTTTGCCGAAATCGATGAAACGCCTGCGAAACGGCGTTTTCGGTCATTCCAAGTTGCGCCGCGATGTCCGCCTGTGACGGCGCGCCGGGCTCGTCTCCCAGCAATTGATTGAAGGAATCGAACAACGCGGTGTTACCTCGCGTGCGGTATTTATCCTCTAACCGGCTCAGCACGCGATCCAGTAACGTCGAAGCCCAGCGGCGCTCGTAAATCCGCTCGGCAGTGAGCGGATCGCTTGGCTCCGTGCCGCTTTGTTCCTCGGAGCGAAGTTGTTCCAACGGAATGAGCCGCTCCCCTTTTCCACGTTTGATCGCCATCGCGCGGCGACGTTCGTCGGCCAGAAAATGTTTCAACGCCGTGAGCAGATAAGAGCGCAATCGTCCCTTCTCTTTGCGCACAGTGCGCAGATCCCGGCGCTCCAACAGAAGAGCAAAAAAACCTTGCGTGAGATCCTGCGCTTCCTCCGGCGCGGCTCCCTGTCGCCGCACAAAGCTGTAAATGGGTCGCCAATAAACCCGGCAGAGTTTTTCAAGCGCCTCTTGTGCCGCTGGCGATTCACCCTGTGCCTCCAGCACCACGCTCCAGTGCGTAGTAGTAAACGCCGGGCCGTGATAAGCATTTCCGCCGATCGCGCTTTGTGAAGTCACCTCATCATCAACAGGGACCACGCCCCAATTGAATTAAAAACTCGCATGGACGGCAAGCTTGCAGACCGCGCCCGTCAGCAGTATTTCTCTCGTGAGGGCGCTTTTGGCTTTGCAGGGGGACTTTGGCTGCAGTACGGTGGGGTTCGGCATGCGATCGCTGGTTTTGTTGCTCGCCGGTCTGCTTGCGAGTGCCGGTTTGATGCACGGAGAAATAAAAACTCCGGAGAATGCCCCAATCGAAATCACTTCAACCGGGCAAACCACATACGAAAACGGCCTGGCGACCGCCCGGGATAATGTCGCGATTCACATCGGCAACACGGACATTTACGCCGACTACGCACAGTACAATTCCTCCACACACGACGTGACGTTGAGGGGTCACGTCCGAATTTATCGCGATACAAGCCTCTACACTGCGGACAGCGGCATCTACAACACTGAGACAAAAAAGATCCGGGCGAGCAGCGGACGGACGGAGTCAGAACCTTATTTTCTGGCCGGCAATGATGTCACTTCAATTGAAGGCGATAATGCTTATCTCATCCGAGGCGGCTACTTCACCACCCACGATTCGGCGAAGCCTGATTTCCATCTGCGCGCTCGAAAGATCCGTGTTTACGAGCACGATCGGGTGATTTTTCTCAACGTGACTGCGTACGTCGGGAAGGTGCCGGTTTTTTGGTGGCCGTATCTATATCAATCACTGGACAACGCGTTCAGTTTTTCCATCTCCCCTGCCTACTATAGTACCTGGGGACCATCGCTGCTCACGCAGGTGACGTTTCCAATCAACGACAACATTCAGGGCCGGCTCCGGCTGGATTACTTTGGCCGCCGCGGGCCGGCGATCGGCTTCGAGCCGACAATTGAATACGGGAAAGACCAAAGCAGTGTGGCGAGGATAAAAACCTTTTACATCGATGACCAAAACCCGGAGATCAATCAAACGAACGTTCCGCGAGTGGGTGTGCCTGACTCGCGATATCGGCTCACTCTGGAAGACGTCACTAATTTCACCGACTCGATCTATGCCATCGCCAACATTACCAAGCTGAGTGACCAGTACGTGATGCAGGACTTCTTCCAGGGCGAGTTTCGGGTCGATCCTAATCCAGACAATGTGGTCGCGCTCACAAAAATAAACCCGGTTTTCACTCTCACGGGAATCGAGCGTTTTCAGGCAAACGATTTCTTCACCACGACGGAACGTCAGCCGGAAGTGGTACTGGACATCAAACGGCATGGGCTCTTTGGCGGGCCCATATTTTACGAAGGCGAAACCGGGTTTGCCAATTTGCGGCTACAGTTCCCTGAGGACTCAGGTATCAAGAATTATGGCACCGATCGGTTCGACACTTTTCATCAACTGACCTTTCCGCAGACGTATTTTGGATGGCTCTCGATTGTGCCACGGGTTGGATATCGAGGCACTTACTACGGCAAGACATGGGACCTCGGCTCAACAATATTTGTGCCGCCCTCAAACCCGCTGGTGCCCGACACTATCCTGCCGCCACCGACAACAACCAACCCCATCAAATTTGATGGGGACACGTTTCGAAGTGTGTTCGATACGGGCGCGGAAGCTTCGTTCAAGATCTCTCGCAAATGGGAGAACGTGCAAAGTCGGGCGTTCGGCTTAGACGGATTGATGCACGTGATCCAACCCTTCACGGATTTTTCCTATGTGAAAGCAGACGGACCTAATCCGCTGTCGATTTTGCAATTCGATCGATTTGAACCTTCTACGCAGCTTCAGGCAATCGACTTTCCGCAATTCACACCGATCGATTCAATCGCTGATTGGACCATCTGGCGCGTGGGCGTCCGCAACCGTTTGGAAACCCGGCGTGACGATTCAACAATGACATGGCTCGAACTGGATACTTTTGTCGATAGGAACTTCGAGAATCCCTATGATCGAACGGACTACTCGAACCTGTTCAACAACCTACGCTTTAACCCGCTGCCATGGATGTCATTTTCAGTCAACTCTCAGGTGCCGGCTTTTTCGAAGGGTTTTACGGAAGTCGACACCAATGCGACCGTGCAACCGCTGGCAAATTTGCAGGTGAACCTTGGGCACCGGTATTTGAATGGCAATCCGTTCTTCCAAAACAGCAGCCTTTTTGTTTTCGGCGGTTACCTGCGCGTTAATGACAACTGGGGCTTGGCAGTCCAGGAACAGTATGAAGGCGCCACCGACACTCTCCAGGAACAGCGGTATGCGATTTACCGGGATCTGACGAGCTGGGTGGCCTCGTTCGGCGGAGTAATACGCGATAACTCGGGAGTAAAAGAGTACGGTCTCCTGTTCACGGTCACGCTCAAAGCGTTCCCAAGATTTGGTTTTGACTTAAACTTCGATCCTGGTTCGCAGGGCAACTGATCCAAGTTGCGCGAACAAGGCCGGGACGGCTGGCCGCATTGCCCACTTGTCTTGCGAGTCATTCACCCGCAACGTTGTTGACTCATGGACATTTCAATTATCGGCTCTGGATATGTCGGTTTGGTGACAGGCGCCTGTTTTGCTGACGTGGGCCATCATGTGATTTGCGTCGATAACGACACCGAAAAAGTCAGACAGCTGAAAGCCGGCGAGGTACCGATCTATGAACCAGGGCTGGAAGAAATCATTCACCGCAACGTCTCTGCGCGCCGGCTGCATTTCACCGGCAACATTCAGGAAGCCGTCGAGCGCTCACAGATTATTTTCATCGCCGTCCCGACTCCGCCACTGCCCGATGGCGACGTCGATCTCAGCTTCGTGGAGAAAGTAGCGCGGGAGATCGCAGGCGTGTTGACGGATTATCGAGTGATCGTCGACAAGAGCACGGTGCCCGTCAAAACGGGAGAAAAAGTGGCGGAATCAATCAAGCGATATAACCGTCACGGCGCAAAATTTGACGTGGTCAGCAATCCGGAATTTTTGCGCGAAGGCTGCGCAGTCGCCGATCTGATGCATCCCGACCGGATCGTGATCGGAGCGCAAAGCGAACACGCCATCGATTTGATGAAAAAGTTGTACGAACCATTCATGGCACCCATCCTGGTGACCGATATTAGCAGTGCCGAGCTGATTAAACATTGCGCGAACTCATTCCTGGCCCTGAAAATTTCGTATATCAACGCGGTATCGGCGATTTGCGAAGCGAGTGGCGCAGATGTGGAAAAAGTGGCCGACGGGATCGGAATGGATCACCGCATCGGGCGCGATTTTCTGAACGCTGGCATCGGATACGGCGGCTCCTGTTTTCCAAAAGACATTGCGGCGTTCATCGCGATCAGCGAGCAGCTCGGAACCCCGTTCACTCTGCTCAGGGAAGTGCAACGCATAAACGAGGGTCAAAAGGCACGCTTCCTCAAGATTATCCGCGAGACGCTCTGGGTACTGCGCGAAAAGCGGATCGCGGTTTGGGGTCTTACATTCAAGCCGGACACCGATGATGTACGCTCATCGGTTGCAATCGAGTTGGTGGAACAACTCCTGCGAGAACGAGCCCATGTGATCGCTTACGATCCGAAAGGAATGCACAAGGTGCGCGCCATCAAAGCAATTGCCGATGCGGAATTCGCCTCGTCCGCTCTGGAAGCGGTGACTGACGCCGAAGCGTTGATCATCGGCACGGACTGGAATGAATTTGCGAACGTGGACCTCGCGGTGTTGAAAGAAAAAATGCGCACGCCGATCGTCTTCGACGGACGAAATCTATTGGATCCTGAAACGATGCGGCAATTCGGATTCCATTATTACTCTATTGGACGCGCGAGGGTGAAGCCGCAGTAACGAGATATGGCGCAGCGCTCTGCTCGCCAAACTGCGCTGGCAGCCTTGCGGCTTTGGCGAAAACAAAAACGCTTTGCGGATTCCATCGTCTCAGGACTGCTCGGCAGCGCGAATCTCAGTCCGTCCGATCGTGCGCTTGCCTTGGAACTGTTCTATGGCGTTTTGCGGAATTTAAGCCTGCTCGATTTTTGGATCGATTGTCTGCGCGCTTCGCGCATCGAGACAAACGTCCGGGATATTCTGCGCCTCGGCTTGTATCAACTTTTCCTACTCAAAACGCCTGAGCACGCAGCCGTGCATGAGAGCGTTGTCATGGCGCCGCAAAGGCAGCGACCGATCATCAATGCCGTCCTCCGCGCGGCAACCAGACAGCGAATTGAGCTGCTTGAAAACGCTGACGCGCAGCCGTTATTCGTTCGAACGTCTCATCCTCAATTTCTCGTCGAGCGGTGGCAACAACAGCTTGGCGTCGAGTACACCGAAGAGCTGTGCAAATCGAACAATCGGCCTGCGCTCTTGTATGGCCGAATTAATCGACTAAAAATCGATCCCGAAACTTTTCTACAGCTGTACGCAGACGCACGACCACTGGCTGGCAACCCGGATTTTGTGGAATTCGACACATTGCCAGCGGCCGCTCTCGATTCTGGTCATTGCTATATTCAGGATCCCAGCACAGCAACCGCGTGTCAGCTTCTGGATCCGAAACCAGCAGAAAACATCCTCGACGCATGCGCGGCGCCTGGCGGGAAAACGAGCTACCTGGCCCAACTGATGCAAAACCGGGGAACGATCATCGCCTGCGACCGTGATCCTGAGCGGCTTCAATTCCTGGCGGACAATGTTGCCCGGCTCGGCGCGATGATTGTCCACCCATTCCGTAACGATTGGACGCGCGATCATGTTCCGAAAGAAATTATATCAATCGCGCCATTTGATCGTGTGCTTTTAGATGCGCCGTGCACAAACACCGGAGTCATGCGCCGACGAGTCGACGTGCGATGGCGACTGCGACCTGAAGATTTCAGCCGAATGCCTAACGAGCAGTTCATCATCACGCGCGCTGTAATCCGGTTGCTGAAACCCGGTGGCGTTTTGCTTTACAGCACATGCAGCCTTGAGCGGGAAGAAAACGAACAGCTCGTTCGCCGGCTCCTTGCCGAGCTGCCGGGCCTGCGTTTGGAAGCGGAAACAGTTTCGCTGCCGTTCCGCGACGGTTTTGATGGCGCATTCGCCGCGAAACTTGTTCGCACCGCGTAATCCTGGAATCACTCCTTTGCCGCCTCTCCCTTCAAAACACGCCAGGTTTCGCGCGAGTTGCATCGCGTTCGGCTGGTGGAATGATAAACGCCTATGCAAGACGAGCGATTCGATAAACTCGCGAAAATCCTGGTGGAATACTCCATTCGGCTAAAACGCAATGAGATGGTTCTGATCGAAGCGTTCGATATTCCCGATGAAATGACCGTCGCATTGATCCGCGCCGCGCGGAACGTGGGAGGCGTGCCGTTTGCGCAGGTATATCACGCACGAGTGAACCGCGCGCTCGCGCTCGAGGCGTCGGATCGACAGCTAAACCTCATGGCAAGCAATGAGCTGGCGCGCATGAAAAAGATGAACGCTTACATTGCTGTCCGTGGCAGTCACAACATCACGGAACTATCGGATGTGCCGCCGGACAAAATGCAATCGATAGGGAAAAAAATGCGCCCGGTGCAGGATCAGCGCGTCAAACGGACCAAGTGGGTCGTCTTACGCTGGCCGACACCCTCGATGGCTCAGCTTGCAGGCATGAGCACGGAAGCGTTTGAAGACTTCTTTTTCGATGTCTG
>JBKPBJ010000251.1:0-2639 GCA_046726875.1 Verrucomicrobiota bacterium | reverse complement strand
GGCAGATGATGTCTCCATTCCCGGAAACATCGTCTCCGGAATCCTCGAAAGGATTTGGCGCGCTCGCATCGTTGTGGCCGATCTGACTGACCGCAATCCGAACGTGTTTTACGAGCTCGGCCTGGCTCATTCCGTAAAACCAGCCACCAACGTCATCCTTCTGTCGGCGGAGCCGTTGCCATTCGATGTCGGTCATTTGAATACCGTTATATATCACGGAGATTTGGAGCGTCTCGCTGCAGGCTTGTCCAGAACACTCGAGCAGCTTGGAATAAGACAGTATCCACTCGTACTCCAAGAAGGTCAGAAGGGCCGCATCCCGGCTCGCCTTACTGGTGAAGATCGCAGCCTGTACGATGTCGACATTGAGGTACAGTACATAGGGGAGGACGGCGTGAAGTTCCAGCTCACTACGACAAGGTATACAGTCGGCCACGCACCTTCTGTGGCAACATCAGACGGTTACTATCTCGGTCTAGCTGAACGGTCGATGAAAGTGCCGGATCTCGATTGGCATCTGTGCTACGTAAAGGAGCCCGGCGGAAGTGTTCGCTTCGTGCTTGGCGGGTCACCGGGTTGACCGCATGATGCGGCCTTTCCCATGCCGGGTTTCCTCAGAGACGTATCGCGTTCTCACGCTTCAGCCTAACTGAAGGGTGAAGCTGACAGGCCGCTAATGCGGATCATCTTGGCCCGGCATCTCTTCTGCAAAACGCGCTTGATCGAAGTCGACCTGGCAATGCAACCGAAATTAGGAAGGGGGTCAGAGCATACAATGACACTACCTCGGGCTTTGAGTAGTGATTGGGGTCATGCCGAGACCGCTGCGCATTCAATACGCTGGCGCGAAGTGGACATGGCAAGGCACCCGAAGGGACATCGCATCAAAGTAAAGATTGCTCAACAACTGCGGGCGCAAACGCCCATGAGTCGCTAATGGATTGCTGATCGGCTAAGAATGGGAAGCACCAGCCATGTCTCAAAGTTACTAACCAGTGTCGATAGTAAGCTCTGACCCCATTCTGCTACAAGGGCGATTTCAAGGAGTGGTGAAGTTCTTGCGACCTGAATGAGCAGCTAGGCCATGACGCCGTACGCGATTGCAACGTTCATAAACGTTGCGCACGCTTCAGTTCGGCGAAAAAGTTCCGGAAGTTCACGGCTGCTTTTCCTCGCATAGTTTTTGGAAAGCAGGATCGGCGCGCAACGGGTCCCAGATTGGATCGAGCCTTAAGAGGGCCGATGTGATGGGCGCTGGGCTATAAAGCCAGCCACCATACGGCGTTTGTAACAACCGTGTGAGAGTTGAGATCGCACTACTATTCTCGCCAATAATCATCTCAACTAGCGCCAGGTTCTCTTCGAACCCGGGCCCGGACAGCCGATCTTTGCTACTCGGCACAAGCGTGATTGCACGCCCCGCTTCCTTCAGGGCTGAATCCTTCTCGTCGAGCATGGCGTAAGCCACGGCAAGCGCCGCTGCAACGAAAGCGTTGTCTGATTGCTCCTTTTTGATTGTTTCAAGCGTGTTGCGCGCTTGTTCAGCGGCAGCTTTTGCATGAGCGGTGTCACCTGCTGCGCGCTCGGCCAACGCCAGCCCCACCTGCTTGCTGCCCTTGTCGATCCCAGAAACAACATTGAGTTCAGCTTGTCGGGCTTGCACCAACCGGGTGGCCTCAGGCTGATTTCGTTCAAGTCTCAATTGGATCAGCTTGATTCGAACGGCAGCGTTCGAGTTCGTTTGTGCGTTTACCTGCACGAGCGATTTAGCGGCTTCTTTCAGATTTCCTTCAGCTTGGTAGATGCTGGCTTTTGACGCCATCAAGTAAAACTCATTAGGGAGGATATCCAGTGCCCGATCGTAGAGCTTTTCAGCTCTCGGGAATTGTCGAAGCGCGGCGTATGTAAATGCTACTTCGGTCAATAACGTCGTATTCCGCGGATTGAGGGCGAGGCCCCGTTCCCAATAAGCAACGCTTTTATCCCAATGTCCCTCGCTTCGCGCAATTGCCGCAAGGGCATATAAGACCTCGCTGTTACCTGGCAACATTTTGCTAACGCGTCCGAAGGTGGCTTTGGCCAGCCCGTAATCGTGCAGCACCCAATATTGATAATAGCCCGTGAAGAGCAGGGTTTCGGGCGAGTTTGGCTGCAGTCTCTGCGCGTTTTCTAAAGCTTCCCTGGCCGCATCGCGGCGGGCGGCAGTTGTGTCAACGCGGTTAACGTAAAGAAGCGCGTGCGCACCGGAAAGTCGCGCCCAAGCGAGCGCAAAATTCGGGTCAAGCCGCACCGCCAGGTCATAAAAATCGATGGCTTTGAAGCGAGCATCGCTCGAGTAGTTGCTGCGCGCTTCAAAAGCCAGCCCGCGTAAATAAGCATCATAAGCTTCCGGATTGTTTGTGGGGTTGGCAGCCAAAGCTTGCTCTTCACGACCGGTCAGCTTTGCTTGCAACGATTCTGCTATTCCTTTGGCGATCTCGCTCTCGACGACAAAGATATCACTTAACTTCCGATCATACGTCTCGGCCCAGAGCTGCGAACCGGTTTGCGCGTTAACCAGGTGAACATTGACCCGCACCTGATTGCCTGCTTTCTGGACACTACCCTCGAGGATGTTCGCTACCCCAAGCTCCTTTGCG
>JBKPBJ010000250.1:0-7212 GCA_046726875.1 Verrucomicrobiota bacterium | reverse complement strand
ATAGGAGCGGATCACCGGGGAAAAGTGCATCGATCAACGCTTCGGTGTGCGCGGTGTTATCGTCGAAGCGAACCGGGGAATTTTCCCAGAGATCCACCAACCCGCCGCCATCATGGATGATTGCTTCTCGCTGTTCCTGATTCACACTCGGCCATTTCGGTGCAGCGTGAATCGGTTGTGCCTGATTGCCGGGCTGCCAAGCGCACGGGAGCGAATTTTGAACGGCTGAAACAATTTCGCTTCGCGGCACGAATCGCCCGCAGTTTGCGACACGGTTTTCCAACAAGCTCACAATTTCGAGCGCAGGGATGTGCGCATGAAGTTGCCGGGCAACTCTGAATAACCAATCATGGACGCCCTCACCGGCATGCGGAGGCGACTCGAGCATCTTTTGAAGGAACGCCGGAAATTGATCGCGCCTGGTCATTGTCCGCTTCTTAGTGCGCGTAGTTTTGCGTACGCAGCGTCCAGGGTTGTTACCGTCCAGCCAAAATCGCCCCAGGCCGCGGATGGCGGATAAGCTTCTCGGGCTGGAGAGGATTTACCGCTTGGAAACGTTTTGGCTTCATGCCGTCGGATGCGGACGACTTCGTAGCAGACATTCTCGCTGTCCCGCCATCGCTGTTCATAGATCGCAACGTCGCCTTCCCGCGTAATTTGCCGGTAGTTGAATCCGCCATGCTTAAACTCAGTTGCAATCGGTTTGTAATGCCCCTTTCCTGCCGTGCACTTCTCTGCAGCACGCGGTTTTTGGGCTGCCAGGCGTCTTGATGTCTCCCCGCTCACGGCGCACCGTCCAGGTATTGCGTTACAAAACCTCTCCCGCTCGTTTGTGTTTTTGCGCTTTCTCCCTGCGCTTCTTCGCGCTTTCGATTGCCGCCTCGCGTCGCTTGGCCGCCAATTCGCTGTCAACGTCGCCCGTGAGCGAGTTGAGGTAATCGCGAACGCTCTGGACATCGATGAGTCGTCGCCCGGTCAGCTTGCCTTTGATGCGAAGGTTGACGCTCCGAATTTTTCCTTGCTCAATGAGATTGTAGCCGGTGCTGCGGCTCAGCCCAAAGCGCCACAAATCGCTCAGGCCAATCCATTCGACTACTCCGCTTTCGAACATTTGTATCGCCATATGCACAAAGTTGCACAGGCGACAATGGCGGCTCCTGACACGGTTTTTTGAGCCGATGTACGGTAACGAATTGCGTTTTTAGGCACGATGCCGGAGCCGATGTACGCGCTCCGGCCAGCCGATGTACGACTTGAAGCATCCATTTAATGTCAAATCGACGGCCAGACTTTGTTGAGGTTCAACACGCTTAAAGACTGCTAAACACTGGCAGCATTGTTATGCAGAACTATTATGCATTCCGCCTCGGCTCGCAGCCATACGAGAGAACCGGTGAGGGAGGGATTCGAACCCTCGGTAGCCTTTTGAGCTACGGCGCTTTAGCAAAGCGCTGCTTTCAACCACTCAGCCACCTCACCAATGCAGAGCGAGAATATCGCGGAGAATTGTCGATTGCCAATTGCCGATTGCCAATTGATTAGGTCTTTAATGATTAGCGAAGAGGAAGCACGAAGGCGAATTTTGGAGAAGATCACTCCACTGCCCGAGCGAATAATTCCACTCGCAGTGGCGCTCGATTGTTTTGCAGCGCAGGATTATTTCGCCCGGCTGCCGCTGCCCGCGTTCGATAATTCAGCAATGGACGGCTACGCGGTCGTGGCGAGCTCGTGCAAAAAGGGCCAGCATTTGCGCGTGATTGGCGAACAGCCGGCGGGTGTTGATCAGAAGCTGCGCGTTGCCCCAGGCGAGGCCGTCCGGATCTTTACCGGCGCGCCGATACCTACCGGCGCGGATGCGATCGTCATGCAGGAAGACATCACTCGCAACGGCGATCAAATTTTCGTAAATGCGGATGTCGAGACTGGGGAATTCCTCAGGCGACGCGGGTGCGATTTGGCCGAGGGCCAGAAAATTGTGGCGAAGGGCAAGCGACTTCACCCGGCGACAGTTGCTTTACTGGCGTCGCAGGGTTTTGCCGATGTGATCGTTGGCGGCGAAGCAACTGCGGGAGTGATTTCGACAGGCAACGAGCTTGTGGAACCGGGTGGAAAAATTGAGCCGGGGCAGATTTACGACAGCAATTCGGCGTTGCTTAAGGCGCTCCTGCAACGGCTCGGCGGCGTCGCAAAATCGGTGGAACATTGTCGCGATGATAGCGAATCATTGCGCGATGCGATCAAACGCGGGGTCAGAAACAATATCCTCATCATTACCGGCGGTATTTCGGTCGGGGAACATGATTTAGTGAAGGAAGCATTGCGCGAACTCGGCGCGAAGATTGAAATCTGGCGCGTGGCGGTCAAACCGGGAAAGCCATTTCTATTTGGATGGTGTGAAAGCGAAATAGTTGATTCGGCAGGCGAGACGCCCGCAGGCCCCACAGGCACGATGCCTGTGCTACACTTCGTGTTTGGCCTGCCCGGAAATCCTGTATCGGCGTTCGTCACGTTTTTACAATTCGTGCGACCTGCCATTTTGAGAATGATGGGCGCAACGAATCTCGATCTGCCGGAGGTGCCGGCGAGATTGACTGTGGATCTGACGAACGATGGCGATCGACCGCATTATATCCGCGGGAAACTCGAACATGAAAAATTCACGCCAGTCGGTCGTCAGGAATCACACGCGCTTTTTGGTTTAAGTCAGGCGAATGCGTTGTTGCGGCTTGCAATCGGTCAGTCGATGAAAGCAGATGAAATTGTGAGCGTTCAAATCTGGGACTGATCCCTTGTACTCGCGTTGCATTTGAAATGTGTCCCGCAGTCGCGGGATCGGCGCAATCCAAAGCGTCTGCTCGTAGGATTGACAGGTTACGCGCGCATTTCTAGTTTTATCGCCTTGAATACGGGACCGGTTAGCGCGTTTGCACGAACTCCGACGGATCAAAATCGTGCGGATGCCGAACGGCTTTCCCACATTATTCTGGAAATGCAGCGCTGTTTCTTGCTGCACCTGTCGAAGGAACTCGCGCCGGGGAATGTTTCGTTCCCGCAATTTTTTCTACTGGCGTATCTCGACCGTAAAGAAGTGCTCACCATGTCGGAAATCGCGAAGAAAATGGGGCACACCACGGCAGCCGCCAGCGGACTGGTGGCGCGTCTCGAGAATCTTCGCTACGTGATGCGCTCCGCCGCGCGAGATGACCGCCGCAAAGTGATGGTCTGCATCACGCCGAAAGGCTCGGCGCTCGTCCGGCGAATTCGTGAGGAAATGGTTGGTAACGTTATGAAAATACTGAATCACCTCACACCGGACGAGCAAAAGGCGTGGCTGCAGATTTACGGCAAAATTTACGACTATTGTCAGTCGAAATGATTTTGCTTTGGCTAGCGGGGATGCTATGAGACTGCGTTGAATCCACTCGCCGCCTTTTCTGCGTCTAATCGCGAACGTTGTATGAAACGATTTTTTCTGTGCCTCGGGATTGTTGCAACGTTTGGCGCTCTTGGTCACCCGAGTTTCGGAGGCAGCGAGGGAACGTCTCGACGCGGAACAATATCGGAAGGCAAGGTGCCGACCTTTACCTTGGACCAGGCGATCCTGACGGCGGTGCAGCGCAATCCTACTCTTCTTAACGCAGAGCAAGAGATCAAACGAACCAGAGGCGTGATTATTCAAGTCCGTGCACAGGCGCTGCCACAGATCAATGCGAACGCAAATTTTCAATGGACCGATCCGCACCTGACGGCCGCCCGCATCCTTGGAACTACCTCTACCACGACGGGAGTTACTCCCACCACGCCCTCCACGGCCGCCGCATCCCTGATGGAAGGACTGCCGTCGTCGCAGGTCGGGGATGTTCGTACACCGCTGGCTGCTGCAACGCCAGCACCTGTAAGGAATGTTGAGACGAGCGATATCTCCTACGCGATCAGTGTTACCGGGACGCAGCTCATTTTTAACGGCACAACCTTCAATCAGATCCGGGGAACGTTTTTTCAACGCGACAGTGCCTACTTCGCGTTCCGCAACGTTTTGGACTCGCTCATCGCAACGGTAAAAACCCAGTTTTACCAGATCATCGTCAACCGTGAGCTCGTGAAAGTGAACGAGGAAAACGTACGCCTTTTGGAAGCTCAGTTGAAAGACCAGCAAAATCGTTTTGAAGCGGGGACCGTTCCCCGATTCAACGTGCTGCAAGCGGATGTGCAGCTGCACAATCAAATTCCGCAACTGATTACTGCCGAGAACAACTTGCGAATATCGAAGTTGCAGCTGTCCAAGACTCTTGGCCTCGATTTCAAGCGACGACGCGGGGACAGCCCGCCGCTGGAAGTAATTGGTGACATGCCATATATCCCCCGCCCCATTGAACTCGCCGACGCCATCGAAATGGGGAAGCAGCGACGAGCGTTCCTAAAACAAGCGCGGGCAAACGTATTGAACCAGCTGCAACAAGTGCGCGCGGCAGCGGGCCAATATCTTCCCAATATTACCACGACCGGCGGTGGCGAATGGGTCAGCGATCCGATCAACTCGAGCTGGCATGATATTTCAAAAGGTTGGACCGCATTGGTTCAGGGCAGCCTGCCAATCTGGGATAGCGGCGCGATCGCCGGTCAGGTTATTCAGCAACGCGCACTTTTTTCCGAAGCAAAGATCACGTACGACGACGACGTTCGGCAGGTCGAGTTGGAGATACAGACCGCTTATTCCAATTTGCAGCAGAACGAGGAGCTGGTTAAAAGCCAGGAAAAAAATGTCGAGTTGGCCGATGAAGCGTTGCGTCTAGCCAAAGCCCGACTCGACGCGGGCGCGGGAGTTCAGTTGGACGTGCTGAACGCGACCGTGCAATTGCTCACAGCGCAGTCGACGCGCTTGCAAGCGCTGTTTGGATACAACTCTTCACTAGCGGAATTCGATCGCGCTACCGGCGCACAGAGCACTTACACCGAGATGTTCGCCAACCTCAGACCGCGCGCCACGACGACGAAGACCTACTACACTGGCAGCAACGTAGATGCCATGGGCGAGCCGAAGGAACGCTCGGAAGAACGCGTTTCGACTACGACGCGAAGGACGAGCGCGAAGTAACCAGCTTTCGCAAGATCCAGATAGCGCTTGAATTCCGGCACGCGCGCCGACGCTGGCGAATGTCATGTTGAGCGCAGCGAAACATCTCGGATAGTTCATTTCGCGCTCGACAGAAAATTAATCTGAGATCCTTCGCTTCGCTCAGGATGACAGTGGCCGGGGGGATTTTGGAGCTTAGACTGTCAACCTAATAATGCATTTGCCTTTCGAACAATTTCCTGCGCTGAGCGCGATCGGAATCTGTCGTCATGTTTTCATTCAAAGAATTCCCGGCGTCGACCCCGCGCCTGCGGGGCACGACAAAGCCGAAGTATTAGAGCGACTCGACGCTGCACATCGCGAAATTCGCAGCATGATCGGAGTCGGCCATTGGCCGCTGTTAACAGCGGAACAAGTTCACGGAAACAAGATCGCCGTGATCGAAAGGACTGTAGCGTCCGCTGTCCTCAGCGGAGTTGATGGCCGCGAATTTCCCGCGTGCGACGGCCTTATCACCAATCAACACGGCATCGCGCTCGGCATTTACGTCGCTGACTGTTGCGCAGTTTACATCGTCGATCCTAAAACGCCTGCGGCTGGCCTTGTGCATTCCGGGCGCAAAGGCACCGAGCTTGGCGTCGTTAGAAACGCCATCAGACAAATGATTGAACGCTTCGGCTCCGATCCAGCGAACATGATCGTGCAACTCAGTCCCTGTATTCGGCCGCCGCATTACGAAGTCGATTTCGCCGCCGAGATCGTCCAGCAATGCCGCGCGCTCGGTGTAAACGAAATCCACGACTCCGGCATCTGCACCGCAAGTGACCTGAAGCGCTATTACTCGTATCGCACCGAGAAAGGAAAAACCGGCCGAATGCTCGCTGTGATCGGACTCAATCCGACAGTTGAGAACTAGACAACGATGCTCGCGCTTTACTAAGAAGTTGCTCCAATCTCATTAGGGAGACGCCATGATGCGAACAGTCATCGTTCTCAGTTTCCTTTTCTTCGCTGGATGGAGAGCCAGAGGGAGCGACGTTTATCACTATCAGGTCGAACGTGGTTCTGAGCTCGAGAAAGAACTCGGGTACAAACTCTCGGTGCAAGACCGACATGATGAAGAGCGATCTCTGGGATTAGATGCGGCCGTCCCAATCGAAGGCGCTGCACCAGATTATTGGGTGAAATTCCGCGCTACCGCAGCTGGTAAGCTCAAGGATATATTCGAGCTCGACCTTACTTTGAACGATGCTAAGGGCACCATGCTCTGCGTTCCTTTGGCGATTATATCGAGATGGAATAAGGAAAACGAAATCGATGTTCGCTTTCCCATCAAAAAGGAGCTGACGAATCAGGCCGTATTGATTCTTCGTTGTGCTCCCCCGACGACGATCCACCCGGAAGCTATGTACTTGATCCGCCCTGGTAGATTACGCCCCAGGCAGCACAAATACGGTTCCGAGCCCTTCTCCGAGAAGCACCCTTATCCCAGGCCCATATCACGTTGTTCGATTAGCCACGCTTGAAGATACAGGAGAGCAAGTTGCGATACTTGATTTCAAAGTATTCAAAAGCGTCGAAACCCTAAAGCAGCACATCGTAAAGTTCCCTTGGGGAACCGAGATTTATTTTCAGAGATGGCTTGGACCGACCGGAGGACCGGGATGGAACAACAAGTTTGTTAAGGCCACAGACGAGCTCAAAGCATTCTGTGCTAAGCATCATCAAATCCTGACGTTGAGCGCTGTGCCGCCATACTATTGAAACCAAGGAAGCATGGCACGCTCGGCGAAAACAGATTCATGACTCCGGGCATCTGCACTGCCTGTGATCTTCATCGTTACTACTCCTATCGCGCCGAGAAAGGAAAAGCGGTCGCATGCTGGCCCTGGTTGGCCTGCATCTCGCGATTGCGAATTAGACGAAGAAATGTTCGCATTTAATTGCGAAGTCTCGTCTAATTATAGTTGGGCCACGCGGCCGTGCGCTGGTCCTTTTGGCCGCCGAGGCGGTCTGTTGCAGGCGTAGTGCAAAATCGATGATTTCACCGCTGAGATTCCCGACGGAGATCCACCAGGAGGTGGCCGAGCTGGCCTGGGATTTCTTCTCGGCACATGCGCAGGTGGATACGATCCTGG
>JBKPBJ010000249.1:0-6237 GCA_046726875.1 Verrucomicrobiota bacterium | reverse complement strand
CACCACAAATTCGCGATAGCCGCGGTCCAACATTTCGCGCGAGAACTCCTTGAGGTTGCCGCTATTGAGGAAACTACCTTTTCCCTCCACTTTCACCCATACGGTCGGCCCTCTTACCCCAACTTGAATTGACGAGTCCACAGTTACTCTTTTAAATGATACCAGCCCGAAAGGCATGCTGTCAAACTTGGCAGCGCGCGGGCAAATCTCTCATCAATTGATTCGGAATGCTGGGCTGAAGGAGCCGCATCGCTGCGAACTTTTGATGCACGTTCTGAGCGCGCGCAAAAAGACCACCCCCGCTGCCGCAATTTACTCCCACATAAACGACCGGTTTTCCGCCACGATTCGGCCGTTCGCAATTAACAGGCATCGCCACGCAATAACACGGCCATCATCAAAGTAATCGTCTCCGATCACTTTGAATTCGGTTTTATGAGTGCCGCGCACACTTCTGTATGTGATCTCCTGCGCCTGGACGTGTTCGTGCAATTTCTCCTGGCGATATTCCAAACGCACGGTGACATCCGCCGGGCGTTTGACCCGCCAAAAGAAATCAAAGTAATCGCCGTAGCGCTGCCATTGATCGAGCGAGGTTACTGCGCCGAAAAGACGGTATTGCCTCTCAAACACGATCGGCGCGTCCTGAACCGTAGCAGTTTTCTGGCTCGGCGAATTTGACTTCTTACTCGTCTCCCCGTGCGCCCTCTCACTGGGTTTTGGCCCTTTCTCGCTCATGAAGAAGAGCTTTGTTTTTCGAAACTCGAAGTTTGGGTCCAATGCCACCGGCAGCGGCGTGACTTTCTCGACGACTCTGGGTTCCTCCCGTGCGCCCTTCCCGGGAGCGGACAGAGCGAGAAAAGTCAAAACTAAAAGTGCGGCGGCAAATCTCATTTCCGTAATAAAGCGGCTCGTTGATGCAGGTGTCAACGCACAACCGGCGCCGACCATCTGTATCGCGCGAGGGATGGAACTCGCGCAAATTGGGAAGTAATTTTGTGCGTGATTGGAGTTCGCTACGAGCGCGGTGTTTACTTGCCGCAACAGGATTTCTGGCTGGACCCATGGGACGCAAAACGTTTCGCGTTCGTTTCCCACGCGCACAGCGACCACATCGCGCCGCACCAGGAGGTGATCGTTTCCGAGCGTACAGCACGCCTGATGCAGGTCCGTCTGCCGGGCTCGCGTATCGAGCATGCTCTGCCATTTGGTGAAAGACGGTCTATTCGCGGTGTCGATCTGATGTTGATACCTGCCGGTCATATCTTTGGTTCGGCGCAGTGCCTGGTTTTCGCCGGTGGCGAGACGCTGCTCTACACTGGCGATTTCAAGCTGCGTCCCGGCAGGTCCGCGGAGCAAGCGGAGTGGAGTCACGCAGACACGCTTGTGATGGAAACAACCTTTGGCGTGCCGCGCTATCGGTTTCCGCCCACGAAAGAGGTGATCGACCAACTCGTCGCGTTCTGCGGCCAAACAATTGACGCAGGTGAGGTGCCGGTGCTGCTCGGCTACTCGTTAGGCAAGGCGCAGGAAATCCTCTGTTCGCTTGAGGGCGCCGGTTTAACGCCCATGCTACATGGCTCGGTTTATCAAATGACCCGCATCTACGAACAGTCCGGCCAATCATTTTGCAAATACGCGCGATACAATCGGAATGACGTCGCCGGCAAAGTGTTGATCTGTCCGCCCAGCGCGAACCGATCGCCCATGCTGGAAAAAATCCCGCGCAAACGTGTAGCGCTGATCAGCGGATGGGCCGTTGATCCTGATGCGGTGTATCGTTATCAGGTCGATGCGGCATTTCCTCTATCGGATCACGCGGATTACGACGATTTGCTTCGGTATGTCGAATTAGTGCAGCCTCGCCGAGTATTGACGCTGCACGGCTTCGCCGCAGCATTTGCCTCCGATCTCCGCGCGCGCGGCGTCGAAGCGTGGGCGCTCAGTGAAGAAAACCAGATGGAACTACAATTCGGACGCAGGGAGCTCGCGCTGCAATCTCTGCCGAACGATTCCGCCACAGCGCAGCCTCCCAGCGAGTCGCCGCCGCAATCTGAATTTCTGGATTTCGCGAATGTCGGTGAAGCCATCGCTGCGACTCCGGCAAAACTGGAGAAGATTCGTTTGCTGTCCGATTATCTGCGTGGCCTAACAAGTGAGCAGCTTCCGATTGCGACTACATATTTCACCGGAAGGGCATTTGCCCAAAGCGATCCGCGCATATTGCAGGTCGGTTGGGCCGTAATCTTCCGCGCGCTGCAGGACGCGACCAAAATCGGAGATGCGGAGTTTCATCGAATCGCCGGCCGACACGGCGACGCCAGCAAGACTGCGTTTGAAGTTCTCGACGGCCGAACGGCGCCGAAGTCATTCAGCATTCTCGAATCGGCCGAGTTGTTCCAAAATGTTCACCGCGCGCGCGGCCCGATCGCTAAGTCAAAGCTGCTGCGAGACCGATTTTCGATATTGTCCCCGCGCGAGGGCCAGTACGTCGTCAAGATTTTAACTGGCGACCTGCGCATCGGCTTGCGCGAGGGCCTGGTGGAGGAAGCCATATCCAGGGCATTCGATGTTTCACTCGAAGAAGTGAAACAGGCCAACATGTTGTTAGGCGATATCGGCCGGACGGCGCTTCTAGCGTCACGAAAAAAATTGCACACGGCCGAGCTATCAATGTTTCGTCCCATTAAATGCATGCTCGCCACTCCCGAACCGACCGCTCAAGCGGTTTGGGAGCGCTTTACTGTAGGCGCGGGCGTTGACCGCGGCCAGCCGGGATCATCGATCCCGCCTACAGTGTATGTTGAAGATAAATTCGACGGGATTCGCGCACAGCTTCATCGAAGCAGAGACAGGGTCGAGATTTTCTCGCGCGATTTGCGACGAATTACTGGGCAGTTCCCGGAGTTGGCCGAACAAGCCATGAGGTTTGCCGAAGAGCTGATTGCTGACGGCGAAATCATCGCTTTTGACGAAGAGCGGCGACTGACCTTCTTCGATCTGCAAAAGCGGCTCGGACGCAAGGCCGACAACGCTGATCTGTTTGCCGGAGCGACAGCGGATGTCCCGGTCGCCTTCGTGATTTTTGATCTTCTCTGGATGAACGGGCGCTCCCTGTTGAAAACTCCACTTCGCGAGCGGCGGGAACAACTCGGTACACTGATGTTACCGAACCAATTTCAGAGGGCGAACGTAACGCCAGCGCGTTCTGCCACGGATATTGAGCAAATTTTTCAGGATGCGCGTCGTCGTTTGAATGAAGGTTTAATGATCAAAGACCCTGAAAGCTTCTATTTGCCCGGTACCCGCGGAATGTTCTGGTTCAAACTGAAACGCGAGTTGGCCACGCTGGATGTGGTTGTTGTCGCGGCGGAGCTTGGCCACGGGAAACGCAACAATGTGTTAAGCGATTATACCTTCGCGGTGCGCGACGAAACCACCGGCGAGCTTTTGCCAATTGGCAAAGCCTACAGCGGATTGACCGATGTAGAGATTGCGGAGTTAACGGAGCACTTCAAACAGAACACAATAGCCGACCACGGCCGCTATCGCACAGTGAAACCGGACGTCGTACTCGAGGTGGCTTTCAATTCAATCCAGCCCAGCACTCGCCACGCCAGTGGACTCGCACTGCGTTTCCCAAGAATTAAGGCCATTCGACGCGACAAGAACGTCGAGTCCATCGACACCCTTCAGTACGCGCGCGAGCTTGCCAGGCAGTCTAAAAATTCACCGAGCCTTTCGGGAAGAGCGCCTGACTAAACGTCTCAGACTTACTCTGGCGTAGGCGACGGACTCGGCGAAGCAGCTTGTTCTGTGGGAGGAGCTGTTGCCTGGTTGCGTGGTAACGCCCTAACCCTCATTCGTTGGACCTCTTCCATCTTGCGCTGCCGTTCGGCGAGGCGCTCCCGTATTCGCTGTTCTCGTTCATTTCTTAGCTGTGAGGGATCTGCCATGAGGCCCTTAAGCTCAGGAGGAACGGTCCGCTGAGGCTCGGCAGGAGCTATTCGGGGAACCGGAGCAACTCTCGGTTTCACCACCAATTTCTCCCGTTCCGCCAATGCTTTTTCTCTTTCATCCAGTGCTTTCTCCCGAGCATCCAACTCCGCCTTTCGTTGGCACGAGCAAACCAGCGCAAAAGGAATCAGCAACGACAGGACGAGAATTTTTTTCATGTCACCGGTGGATTAGGTCTTGTTTGGTGGTGAACGAAGAAATCGGAGAGGCTTTCGATGTCAAACGAAAGTTAACGCTCCTGGGGCGTAGGCGAAGTTGTCGATCTAACTGTGACTACTTCAATGGCGTCACGCCGGGAACGCTGGACATTGGCAAAAACCGCGAGCATCGCCAGACAAATCACAATCACTGCCATTAATAGGACTGCGGTTTTTGAAGCTCGGGACGGTTGAGATTTTTCAGTCCTTTCGTCTGGCATATTCACAACCCAGTATCCAAGTGAACATCGCGAGCGCAAGCCGGCCAGTGCACATCACTACACGCGCAGTGCCGAGATGGCCTTCATAACACGATCGCTCAGCCCGGCGTACAGAATCCTTCCTGATAGTTCAAGATCGGCCGCGCTGAACCGTATCGGTTCTCCAATCACGATTGTAATTGGCACAAACCGAAGGCGGCCACCGCCGCGCGGCAGCGCTTCGCGAGCGCCGAAGATCCGCATTGGCACGACCGGCGCGAGCGTTTTGGCTATCACCAAACCCAGTCCCGGCTCCGCCGCTTGCAGATTGCCGTCGAGTGTGCGCGAGCCTTCCGGGAAAACCAAGACACCGTTACCAGCCTGTAAGACGCGGATCAGAGCTTTGATCGCGCTCCGGTCAACGCCTTCCTGATTCACCGGGATCACGTTCAGCCTTGGCAAAACCCACCGCAACAGCGGAACGTCCAAAAGCGTTCTCCGGGCGAGAAAATAAATCGCTCTATCGCACGTTGTCCCAGCCAGCGGCGGGTCGAGATAGCTCTGGTGATTCATCGCGAGAATCACCGGCCCGCTTTGAATCATCCGCTCCCGATGAATAATGCGAAGCCGAAAAAACACTCGGCCAGCCAGCCGGCTTAAGTGATAACCAACCCAATAATAGAAATTCATTCGCCGTGCGCGCGATTCGTGATCTAAACATCGCTAATCGGCAAACCCGCTTGCTCAAGCCGCATGATTATCTCCCTCACCACTTCTTCGACCGTCACATGCGAAGTATCGATCACGTGCGCGTCTTTTGCTTTCACGAGTGGTGAGACGGCCCGTGAGACATCATCGCGATCGCGAATGGCAATTTCGTCGCGCTCCCCTTGTGCTGCGCGACGTTGCAGGCGCACCTCAGGAGAAGCATCGATATAGAACTTGTACGGGGTGTCGGGGAAAACGACTGACCCGATATCCCGGCCTTCGATTACCACATCACGCCCGTCAGCACAGTCATGAAGTCTCTGTGAGACGATTTCGCGAACTCGCGGCAATTTGCTGACGCGAGAGACGCTCTCGTTCACGCGGTCATCGCGCAAATGCTCGGCGGGATCGACATCATCCACAACAATGCGCGCTTCTCCGTCCTGAACAACGCATGTAAGCGCTGCTGATTCCAGCGCCTCAGAAACGCGCTCGGTCTCCTCCGGCCGGATCCTGTTTTGAAGGAGATGCCAGGTGATCGCCCGATAAATTGCACCCGAGTTGACGTAGACAAAACCGAGCCGTCGCGCAAGCTTCCGAGCAACGCTGCTCTTTCCCGAGGCAGCGGGACCATCAATGGCGATCACACGATGGTGGGAAACGTATGATCCCATGTGTACCTCCTGCCTAACAAGACCTAATTAGCTCTCCGGCGCGGGCACAGGAGCGAGTGAACCGATGACCGGCGTGCTGACCTGCATTCGCTTCGCATTGGTAAATTCTTCAAGCACCGCTTCGAATCCCGGATACGATTCACGAATACAGTCGGCATCCTGAATAATCGTCTCGCCTTCGGCAAACAGGCCGGCTATGGCAAAGGCCATGGCAATGCGATGATCGCCAAAGCTCGGCAGACGCGCTCCGTGCAATGGCGCCGGTCCATAAATTTCAAGCCCATCACTTAGCTCGGCGATTTGCGCGCCCATCGTACGCAGATTGTGTGCAATCGCCGCAATGCGATCGGTTTCTTTAACGCGCAGTTCCTCTGCGTTCCGGATCGTCGTTTTGCCGCTCGCCAGAACGGCTGCGATGGACAAAATCGGCAACTCGTCAAT
>JBKPBJ010000248.1:0-2099 GCA_046726875.1 Verrucomicrobiota bacterium | reverse complement strand
CCAGAGAGAGGCCGTCTGTACGCATCGAGCGCGCATATGAATATCATTCTCGTTTTTGATCTTCAGGGGAACAGGATCGGGAACTTAACGCCGACGCCGCCAGACAAACTGGAGGGTCCATCAGGGCTCGCGCTGGCAAAGGATGAACTTTTTGTCCTCAACGCCGCTTCTGCGCGAGTATCTCTTATTAAGCTGCAGAACAGGTAACCGCAGGCTTGCGCGCGATGGAGAATGTAATTTTGAGACGGGCCATGAAGGCGGATTCTATCTCTCCGGCAAATAAGCTGACGTATGTCAGGACGCTGTGGGCGTCTGCTCTTGTCGTTTCATTTCTTCTCTCGGTCTTAGCGGCCTTTCGTGGCGGCTACGTCGGGCCGGATTACAACATGCATCTGTCTCGGCTGGTTGATCCATCCAAGATTTTTGATTTCTCCGCAACCAGCCCACCAACTTACTACCTGCTAGGACATGCACTATTTCTGGTTATCGGACGCAACAACGCTTTCCCGATCACGCTCTCGATCACGCAAGTAGTTATAAGTGTCCTGGCAATGTGGTGGTTTTTCCTATATACAGAGCCTCGTTTTAAGTCGCCTCTCATTCATTTAGGTCTGGTCTTCTTTCTGGCATTTCTGCCGGTGCGAATCATCCACGCCGCGACTGTTGGGCCCGATTCGATGACGATTCCGTTGTTTGTTCTGATACTCTTTCTTTTGGACAAGCTTAGGATGGACGAGACTTCGACACCTCAGAGTGCGGCACTCCTCGGGCTGGCCTTGGGTGCGGCAGTATGGGTGAAGTACAGTTTCATGGCGCTAATCCCGACCTTGTTCGTTGTTTTCATTTTGCTCTGGGCGAGCCGTCGATGGAAATGGCAGCGGTTTTTCGCGATTTGCCTCCTCAGTTTGTCGCTGGCTTCTGCGCTGTCGATCCACAGTTTCTGGGCGAGCAGCCGGTTACATGGCTGGAACACGGAAAAACATTGGCTCCCAAAAGGGGGATCGCCCGGCCAGCCTGAGATGGACTACAAAGATTTGCTCTCGGTAAAAACTGCTGACCTGCACCTTTTCAAAGCTCCTCAGATGTTCAAACACGAGCCATCGGACGGGCAACAGTACCATGTCGGCTTTCGCGTGGCACACAAACATAGCTATCTCGGCTTGTCGCACATGGGCGTGTTCACGGATACGATGAATCTGTTTCAGGAACTGCCCGGGTCTCAGGACATTGGCCGTTACCTTATTCCGGATTTTAAGATCCGCCGGCCGTGGAAGACTCCAGTAATGGTTGCCTCGATGTCATTGGGAACCCTCTGGACCGCCTTGGCCCTAATAGGCACTCCCTTGATCTTTCTCGGAGCCCTCAAGCACCTTTGGGAAGACAAACTCCAGCGCGAGGATGTCCTGGTCTTCCTCGGAGGCGCATATTTTCTGCTCATGTTTCTCCCAATTCCTTTTGTCAATTCCAGCGTGCTCAATGGCTACTGGACGCCACGCCTTATCCTCCCGCCATTGCTCTGCTTTTTCTGCGCTGCATTCCTTCTGATTGACAAGAGCTTTGCGCACAGCTCGAAAAACATCGCTGCCGTGATCCTCGCTCTCGTTATCATTCAGGGTGCGATTGAGATCGTAATGCTCGCACCGACTGTTGCGTTGTCAGAGTCGCCGGTGACGGCCTTTCAAGGCGGACACGGGACTGAGAGGGGTCAGTTTGATACGCCGCGGGCCATTGCAATCGACAGCGCCGGGAACATTTTCGTCGCCGACACCGGTAACTGGCGAATCGAAAAGTTCTCTCCAACTGGCACGTTTTTGAACATCATAGGAGCCAAAGGGAGTGGCCACGGGCAATTAGCTGATCCGAATGGGATTGCCATCGATCGGGCGGGCAACATCTACGTGGTAGAGATAGACTCCAAGCACCGCGTTCAGAAACTTGGACCTAACGGGACTTTCATTGCTGAGTGGGCGCCGGGATTATACGGGCCGCGAAAGATCGCCATTGGCCCTGATGATTCGATTTATGTCGTCGATTCGGGTCGCAATCGAATCGTGAAGTTCAGTCCCAATGGCCAGGTGCTCACGACCTGGGGCAGCGAT
>JBKPBJ010000247.1:0-2315 GCA_046726875.1 Verrucomicrobiota bacterium | reverse complement strand
CGTTGGGCGGCGCATTCGCGGACATGTGGTCGCTGTCAAACCAGGTCACGCGAGCAATGCGGATCTCGCTCGATTAGTCGCACGCGAACAAACGCGTAGAAGCGCTGTGGCCGTGTCCCGCGCTGTTCCAAGCGGCGACGGGGGACTCGATACCGATCAGGTGATGCAAATTTTGCCGCATCGCTTCCCCTTCCTGATGGTGGATCGGATCATTAGTTTCGACACGGAAACCAAATGTGTGGGCGTGAAAACCGTCACGATCAATGAGCCGTTTTTCCAGGGACATTTCCCCGGTCACCCCGTAATGCCCGGCGTCATGCAGGTGGAAGCGATGGCGCAGGTGGCCAGCATTTTGTTGTTCAAGCTGGCGAAAACGACCAGTCGTATCGGGTATTTCATGAGCGCGGACGAAGTGAAATTTCGCAAGCCAGTTTTACCCGGCGACACCATTTTCATTCACGCTGAGCTCACCAAATCACGCGGGGAACGCCTGGCCAAAGCGAAATGCCACTGTGTCGTCAATGATGCAATCGTCTCCGAAGCCGAACTTATGTTCACATTCCTCGACAAATGACCGGAGCGAACCCTCACCCTGCCCCTCTCCCTTGCAAAGGGCGAGGCGCCTTGGATTGCGCGCGACACGCGAACGCTCAGGTACCGCTGCGCAATTGTTTTCCGCCTCTCCCCTTACACAAAAGGGAGAGCACTGAGGTGAGGGGTTGCAGATGAGCGACGTGCAGATTCATCCGACCGCGATTGTGGATGCCGAAGCAAAGATCGGCGCGGGCACAATCGTTGGCCCGTACTGTGTAATCGGACCGGACGTCGTGCTCGGGGCACACTGCTGGCTGCAACATCACGTAACGCTTTGCGGACCGATGAAGGCTGGCGCAAAAAACAAGTTTTACGCTTACTGCTCAATCGGCCAGCAAACACAGGATCTAAAATATCGCGGTGAACCGACGTATCTGGAGATCGGCGACGAAAACACTTTTCGCGAATTCGTGACCGTGAACCGCAGCACGACCAGCGAGGGCAAAACGCGGATCGGCAACCGCGGAAATTTTCTCGCTTACAGTCATATTGGGCACGATTGCAGCGTGGGCGACCACGTCGTTTTCTCCAATAACGGCACGTTAGCCGGTCACGTTCAGGTGGGAGATCACGCGGTAATGGGCGGTCTCACAGCCGTGCACCAATTCTGCCGGATTGGCCGGTTCGCCATCACCGGCGGCTGCTCAAAAATTGTGCAGGATGTTCCACCGTTCATGATCGCCGACGGCAATCCTGCCGAAATTCGCGGCGTTAATCTCATTGGTTTGGAACGGAAGAATTACCCGCCTGAAAGCGTTAAGCTCATAAAGGAAGCCTTTCGCCTCATTTACCGATCGAAATACAACACTCGCCAGGCCGTCGAAGCGATGCAGAAAGAGTTACCTGAGACAGAGGAGATCGCCGAGATCATCCAATTCATCGAACAAAGCGAACGCGGAATTATTCGGTGAGAACCGCGGATTACGCGGATAGCACGGATAGGTTCAAAGATCGGTAATCAGAAGTCAGAAAATTCGCGCGAAGCGCTTTGAAGTGCGGCGGCTTGACGCCGCTTTGTCAGCGAAGGTTACCGACATTCGCTGACGTGAAAAGGAGCGGCCTCTTATGAGCAACTTTTCGGCTTGGCAGGTAGCGACTAATTGCAGATTTTAGGACCGCAATTTTCGTTACATTCATGCGCTGCACGCTAACGATTGTCTTGACGGCGATCGCACTTGCATGCTCAGAGGCCCGCGAAGGTATTCCGTTCCACACAAAGTCGCCTACCTCGGCGGAGCCAATTGCTCGCGAGCTACCGTTCACGCCTTCGCGCGACCGTTTCGCGCGGATGCTCGTGGAGAAACAGTTTCACGTTGTCACTATCCTCGACGCTGTCGACCCCGCAGTACTCCGGTTGTGGTTCAAGCGATATCCTCGTAAGGACATTGCCACAGGAAACCAACCCTTTGCGGAGACTGACATAAGCGACGGGGCGCCGTTTCGATTATTGTTGCTGGGCAGACTGCCAACACTTGGTTCATTCTGTTCGAGACTGGCGGACTGTTGCGTCATCACACTCTTGTCTTCTTCCAGCGCGCATCCGCAGGGTTTCGTGTCGCACAAACTGCGTATGGGAACTTGCCGCGCAACACATTTGAGAGCTGCGTGGACGCCGTAAGAAATGGCAAGTTTGTCCAAGCTGATGATCTCAGTCGTTACTAGTAGTTACTCAGGCGATTAAACAAAAACTTCGTTCTTAACTTCCAGATGCCCGCCGTTCT
>JBKPBJ010000246.1:0-8013 GCA_046726875.1 Verrucomicrobiota bacterium | reverse complement strand
CGGGCCCCATTGGCCGTTAATCGGCCTGACGATCTTTTTTTCTCTCATTGGCGTGGTGATGTGGGGAACTTTTTCCGGTTCAATGCTGCCATTTGCATTGCGACGGGTGGGCCTCGATCCAGCTACGGCTTCCGCGCCGTTTGTGGCCACGCTCGTCGATGTGACCGGCTTGATCATCTACTTCACAGTGGCGTTGTTGATCCTTCGCGGCACGCTGCTCTAGATGTCGAAAGCTCGCTGCGCGGCGACTAACTCTTTCGAGATGCGCGAATCAGTGCTGACTCGCGCTCGGACTGGCCGAAACTGATGGCTCCACCGAACTTTGAGGCGAAGAAGCAGGCGGTGGAGTCACAACATTCACATTCATTTTGACAGCAATCAGGTAGCCGTAGCGAGCATCCAACTGGACCCTGGCACCACCTTGGGAATAGATTGGGCCAGAGAATTTATAAAGCACGGCGTCGTCGGGTCCCGCGTTTTTATTTCGCAGGAAGGTGTACGTTGGATAATTCACATTGGTCTGGTGCTCCCGGCCCATTTGGAAGACCAGTTCTTCATCTCCTTCTTCGTCGGTGTGCTGATCGATCAACCTAACGACAGTTGCTCCCTGACTCTTGTCGCGGCTCTCACCCTTGCTCTTGAGGGGGATAACAGCGTAGCCAGCAAACACATTCAACTCGTTCGCACGCGCGCTTTTAACGGGTTTTCCCGATTCGCCCCAGTCATCCGACTCGAGCCATTTCCCTCCCTCCTTCCTGGCAAATGTAGCGCCATCAGGCAACCGAATGCGTTCCACTTTCCGGAAGTAGCGATCGTAATGACACTCCGCTGGCGGAATCTTGTTGTCGTACGATGACAACTGCAGGTCGACCACCATGTGATTGGCTTCAAAAATCTTTCGCGATTGGTCCATAAGCTTCTCAAAACGTGCTTCGCTTTGTTCTGCACCGGATAGGGAAAGAGCGGCCAACAGCGCCAGCAAAAGCAAGACCAGCCTCATGCGTCAGATTGAATCGGGCTCCTTTGCACAAGTCAATCCTGCATGATCATGGAATCGCTAGTGAGTTAAAGCCGATTTCGCCGGGATTTCGAAATTCTCGATTTGCTCCTTGATGTCGCGAACAAATGGTGGCGCCGGCGCCGCAACGCTGGTGGATATGACGGGATAGATTATTTACTTCAGCATCGCGCTGGTCATCATGGGCGGCGTCATGTTGTAGAAACTGTTGCTTTACCGCCTCGATGCGCTGTGCCGACAGGGCCCGCTGTTGCGGCGAGGAGTGATCTGGTTCGCACTGTCATTAACACCGGCCTTCAGGCCGGTGGATGCGCAACATGCAAAAGCAAGCTGTTTCAACGGCTTCTGATCGGTGACTAGACCTCGAACGGAGTAAGCCGTTAAAACGGCCGATGCTCACGGACCGCCGAGACACCGGCCTGAAGGCCGGTGTTAATGAAACTCAGGCTCAGAGACTCATCATGATGACGGCTGCGTTACGAGGTCTTCAATCACCTTCTCCATGCCGCTGACCACGAGCGCGAACCGATCGTAATCGAGCTTGTCGGGCGTGTCGTTGGATGAGTGATAGTACGGATAACGAAACGGCGCGGTATCGGTGACCATGATGGCTGGGTAACCGTGCTGCCAGAATGACCATTGGTCCGACCAACTCACCCCTGGGATGAAAGCGGGAAGCGAGGCGCCTTCAGATGGGATCTTTGCGTGTTTGCGGAACAGCCCCGTTACGCGACGTAGCAGCACGCGTGAACGAACGTTGCTAACGAAACCAATGAAATTGCCGACCTTCGGATAGAACAGGCCGAGTCCCGGCGACGGATATGTTTGCGAATTCGGTGCATCGGAGAAATAACCGATGGTCTCCAGGCTGATCATCGCGGAGATGTTATCGCCGCGCTCCTTGCATCTGCGGGCATAAACCAGGCTGCCCATTTCACCCGATAAAAAATAAGGCGGCTCCTCATTCACAAACGCAACGAAGCGCAACATCTTGTAGGGCGTTTGTGTCAGACGCCGTTCTGATTGTTTTTCAGCGAACCGCTGCGCCAGCGCAAGCGTTGCAGCCACGCCAGTGCCATTATCGTTTGCACCGGGCGAACCAAAGACGGAATCGTAATGCGCGCCGATGATGATAATCGGCGGCGGACCCGCCTTCGCCGAGGCTCCGGCGGGCAGGCTGGAAACCGCTGTTGCTTGGACTCCTGGTATTTCTGCTTCGATGTTGTGACACGTTTGCCCGCGCATCTCATAGCTGTCCCGTCGGGTCCGCAGCCCGGCGTGCGAAAAAGAATCTTCGATGAAGTCGGCGGCGGCATTTAGCTGCGCGTAGTGCCACATGTTGCGCTCGCCGATTTCTCCCGCGAGCTTCTGCACATTCGCGCGGAGCTCTTCGCGCAATGCAATTTCATCAGGCGACAGCGGGCCCACTTTGGAAACATTTTTCCCGGGCATCCTCATTCCAAACCACCAGAGTAACACCAAAACGGCAGCGACCGCGATAACAACGCGAACTGCACTCGACAAGATTCGCACAAACACGTGACAGGAAATTAGAGAGAACACTAACCTGCCGTAAAGCACGTTCCGAAGTTCCGGGGAGCGCACGCGGCCCGCGTGCACTGTTCGGCGGCGCGCCGAACGGCGTCTGCATATTCTCGAACATCGCCTCCCGCGCCGTCTCGCGCGGGGTGCTATTCGTGTATTTCACAAAAGTTTTCGGCCAGCGGCCGAAAACAGCACGCCAGCGGCCTGCGCTCCCCGCAACTTCGCCTCGCTCACGCGAGCTTTTTGCGGAACCGCAGGGCGCACAGACTAAAAAGCAGATTCGACATCACGATAAGCACTAAAAGGTTCGGCCAATATTCGAAAAAATTCGCGCCGCGCAGAATGATCGCGCGCATAAGCGAAATGAAATATGTCGTAGGAAAGAGTGCGCCGAGCGCGTAGAAAATCCACGGCATGGTTTCACGCGGGAAAATGAACCCGGAAAAGAAAACGCTCGGCAGCAGGAACACCATCGACATTTGCAGCGCCTGCATTTGGTTTTCGGCTCTGGTCCCGACGAGCAATCCCAGGCTTAGCAACGCAAACACATACACCAGTGTCGAAAACATCATGGCGAAGACACTCCCCTCGATGGGAACGAAAAACACAAAGCGCATAATCGTGAACAAGACAACCGCCATGGTCATGCCAATGCATAGGTAGGGAACCAGCTTGCCAAGCATGAGCCCGGCAGGACTCAATGGGCTTACCAGTAACTGTTCAAGTGTGCCGCGTTCACGTTCGCGCACCAACGCCATGGCCGCTGCAACTGTCGTCCCAATTTGCAAGACGACGCCGATTACGCCGGGCACAAAAAAGTTCGGCGCGCGCATGGCCGGGTTGTAAAGCATCTGCGGGCGAACATCGATCGGCATTCCCTTCCGGCCGGTATCGCGCATCAGCGTTTCCATCGACTGCGTCAACGCCACGCCGAGTCCGGTTTGAAGAGCCTGCAGCGCCGTGGTGGAATTGGATCCGTCAACGAGCAATTCCACCTGCGCAGAGTGGCCTGCCATCAGTTCGCGGGTAAAGTTCGGCGGTATGTAGAGTGCGGCGTACGCGCTGCCCTTTCGCATTTCGCTCTTCAACTGGTCCAGGCTTTGCACTTCGCCGACGACGCGAAAGCTCTGCGTGTTAACAAAGCGGTCTATCAACTGGCGGCTTTCGACCGTGCGATCTTCATTGAAAACAAGCATCGCCATGTGCTTCACGTCGTTGTCGAGCGCATAGCCGAACGCGACCATCTCGATTAGCGGCGGGAAAAAGAAGAAAAACAGAGTCAGCGGATCGCGCCAGACCACGATGAACTCCTTGAACAAAATTGCCCTAAGCCCTCGAAATGGTTTGTGTTTCATGGCTGCGCTGCGCTCCGCCGCGTTAAATCGTTACAACGTTGAACGGTTAAAGCGGCACTCTTGAAATCCCCGTTTCCCCATATCGCCGTTTCGCCGTTTCGCATAGTGATCACGCGGCCTTTTGTCGTTGAGCAGCGTGCTTGGCGGAAAGCTCGACAAACACGTCTTCCAGCGAAGGACCCATTTCATGAATCTCGACATGAGCGACGCCAACTTTGCGCAGTTGTTCCTCGATCTGCGCGCGCTTGACTGTGTCATCGACGAGCAAATGCATGGATTGGCCGAAGATTGTGGCGCTGCGCACTCCGGGCATCTCGTGCATGGCGTGGAGTGCTGCGGTCACGTGGTCGCAAGTCACGTCGAGCCGGCGCGTTCCGGGTGGATTCACCTCCGGCAGTTTTTTTAATTCGTCCGGCTCACCGCACACGATCAATTTCGACAGGTAGATGTAGCCGACATGATCGCAGCGCTCGGCTTCATCCATGTAATGGGTCGTCACGAACAGCGTCATGCCTTTACCGGCGAACTCGAAGAGCAAATCCCACAGCTCGCGCCGCGCGACCGGATCAATACCGGCAGTCGGCTCATCGAGAAAGAGCACGCTCGGCCTGTGCATAAGCGAACAAGCCATCGCCAGACGTTGACGCCAGCCACCGGAGAGCTGGCCGGCGCGCCTGTCGATGTATGGCTCCAGATGCGTCGTGGCAATCATTTCCTCGCGCCTCTGGTCCAATTCGTGACCGCTCAAGCCGTAGAGTTTCCCTGCAAAGATGAGGTTCTCATTCACAGTCAGCTCGTCGTAGAGCGAAAATTTTTGGGACATGTAGCCGATCATCTCCTTGATCGGGTCTAAATCCCGCACGATGTCGTGGCCGCCAATTCGCGCCGTGCCTTCGGTCGGCTCCAGGATGCCGCAGAGCATTCGGATCACGGTTGTCTTGCCTGAACCGTTTGGGCCGAGAAAACCGAAGATCGATCCTTTTCCGACAGTAAACGAAACATGGTCAACAGCCGTGAAAGTGCCGAAGCGCTTCGTCAGTCCTTCCACTTCGATCATCGGCTCACTCATGGAATCAGGCACCACGAATGGACACGAATGGACACCAATTCATAAGACAATTCGCTCCACTCTAATTTCCGGTGTTTGAAATTAAGAATTACTCCGACGCGCAAGTTCGTAATGCGCAGATAATTTAACATCAACCCACGTTCGTGATCGGTGATCCGATCGATGATCTTGGTGTCCACGACAATGGAGTTGAAGACGATCGCGCCGCCAATAATTTGAAAGACTTCGTCCTTGAACAGTAGCTTCTCCTCATTCGTGTCCATTCGTGTCTATTCGTGGTTGTTCACTTCACATTTGGAAAGTAAACATCCGCGGCCATTCCGGCGCGCAAACGATCGTCGTCGCTCGGCAAACGAATCTTCACGCCGAAGACCTGTTTGATGCGGTCAGCGACAGTTTGCACGTTGCGTGGCGTGAACTCGGCCTGGCGATTAATCTGCTCGACAACGCCATCGAAATCGGTGTGTGGAAACGAATCGACACGGACGCGAACGTGCTCTCCTAGTTTGATCAGACCCAGCCACGATTCGGGGACGTAAACGCGCACCCAGAGATGGCCGGTCAAGAGCAGCGTGGCGGCTTCGCGATTCGCCGGCAGCACGTCGCCCACTTTTACGCTGAGTACCTCCAGAATCGAATCGGCCGGCGCGGTAACTTGCATCTCTGCGAGCTGCGAGTCGATGTCGGCAAGTTGTGCACGCGCCTGTGCAACGCGCATCTTCGCCGCCGCCACATTTTTCTCCTGCGCTTTCGCCGCGCTGTCAGCGCGCTCCGCGTCGGTGGATGAAACAACCCTGCGCTGCAGCAAATCCTGCTGGCGGCGCGCGTCATCGCGCAAGAACACCAGTTGCGCTTCTTGCGCGTCGGCATCGTGGACAGCCGTGTCGATTTGCGCAGCAGCAAGATCGCGGCGCGCTCGCAGCTCCGACGCATCCAATTGCACGATGACCTGGCCTTCGTGCAAACGATCTCCTTCCCACGCAAGAATTTTTTCCACGCGTCCGCCTGAGCGCGGGCCCACGTGCGCTTCGTCCACTTCGATCGTTCCCGAAACCGCATTCTTTCGACTGTCGCAGCCAGCCAATAAGAGCATTAATGCCAGAGCTCCGGCCGCGCGGAGCGATCGTGCATCGTGCCTAACGAATGAAGCGTTCACGTTTTTCGTCCCTTTACTGTCAGCGCGCCTTCGAGAACAATCTTAAGGATCCCGGTGTACCCTTCTTTGGGCATCATCCCAAGCTCCTCCATCTTCGGCGGATTCATGATCGATTGAACCATCGCCAGCAAGATTTCGATGATCAGTTTGGCCGGAACATCCTTGCGCACCATTCCCAGCCGTTGCCCATCGACAAAAAATTTACCCATGTACCGCTGAATTAGCGCGGCCCGCCGGCGCTCGACGAGTTTGAAGACGTCCGGCGCTTTCTGGCGCATGTCGCGCACGAACGGCGGCTTGATTTCATCCAATTCGCGTTGCGTGCCAGCCAATAATTCGCGCAAGGTCGCCGGGAAATCGTCCGGATGCGCGCGAGTAACTTCCTTCAGCGTCGCTTCGACGCCTGTTAATTTATCGGCCAGCACGGCCTCCAGCAGATCGAACTTCCCAGGAAAATAAGCATAAAGCGTTTTCTTGCTTATCCCGAGCTCTTCCGCCAGATCATCCATTGTCACGCTGCGAAATCCGTGACTAAAAAAGTGTATCCGCGCAGCGTCGACAATTCGCTGCCGGTTGGGATCGCGTTTTCGGCGTCGGGACCGCGGTTTGTCTGCCAGCTTCATATTCTCCGATAGTTCTAGCCCATCGTGGAAACTAATCCAGTATATTTAGTTTCCTAGGTCGACAGCCGCCGCAACCAGGGAAAAGTTTTACACAAGCACGCTGACTACCTAACGTCACTAACAATGGCCGGTTACTCCGGAACACCGCTGCCCAAAAAGCTTGGAATTAAACCGGGCCTGACTGTCGTCACCATCAATCCGCCGAATAATTATCGTCGATTGCTCGATTCAATTCCTGAAAGCGTAACGTTTTCCGATCGCTTGAAGCCAGAGTCGACTTTTGTCCACGTGTTCGTGAGGAAATCCAGTGAGTTGGCAAAGAGATTACCGGTCCTGCGCGAGAAGGTTTCGGACACTGGAACTGTTTGGATTTCCTGGCTCAAGAAGTCGGCTGGTGAGCCTACCGATGTGACAGAAGACGTCATCCGCGCCGTTGCGCTGCCGCTCGGATTCGTCGATGTAAAAGTGTGCGCAATCGATGAAACCTGGTCCGGATTAAAATTGATGGTTCGCCGCGAAAATCGAAACGAAGCAGTCAGGTAAAATCGTGCGGCTTGTTCGTTTTGTCAGTCTCAGCTGCGGTTGAGAAGCTTTCGACTACTTGGCGCCAGATTCCATTTTCGGTTCGAGATAGGCGAACGTCTTCAGCACTTCGCGCAACGCCGATGCATCTTTGCGATAGCTCGCTTCGTCGCGGGATCGGAGAACGACGCCGGCCATCGCCTTGGCAACTTGACATACGCGACGCGTTCCCATTGAGAATACATTTTCGTCGCAGGGTACGCGTTAATGAAGAACCGTTGACCGTTAGCAGTGCTTCCGACGGCGATGGCAACATGGAAATCGTCGTCGGCTCGAGCTATTACGAAGCAGAAGAGATCACAATCTATCGCTGTGACCCAAAAAAAGGTTGAAGCTTTACTTTCTGTCTCTTGCGGCGCTTAAATAGCTTGGGAGTTGACGCAGCCACCACTGAGGCTCGGCTCCAATCAACATGAGCAAATTAAAAACTTTTGCGACTTGTTGCGCGTTGTTGCTGAGCACTGCCCTTTCACTCACCGCCGGTGAGCGCATTGATTACAAATCACCCGATGGAAAATTCGCTTTGCGCGAAACATTCAACGAGTTGAACCCGATTCACGGCGACAGTGCGATCGTCGAGACCGGCACGCGCAACGTCGCAGTGCAGCTCCACGGCGATGAGCCAGCTGGCAGCGAGAAGTTGGTCTGGTCGAAAGATTCGCAGC
>JBKPBJ010000245.1:0-7368 GCA_046726875.1 Verrucomicrobiota bacterium | reverse complement strand
CGTGATTAAACAGGAGGAAGCGAAGAAGGTCCTCGCGATCGCGGTTTGCGATCATTACAACCACGCCAATTACCTCCGGCGGCTCGAGAAAGAAGATCCGAACCGCGCTCAGGAAATCGAATACATCAAGCAGAACGTGATCTTGGTCGGACCGACGGGCGTCGGCAAAACGTATCTGATCAAGCACATCGCCGATCTGATCAAAGTGCCATTTGTCAAAGCGGACGCGACGAAGTTCAGCGAGACCGGTTACGTCGGAGGCGACGTGGAAGATTTGGTGCGCGAGCTGGTGCACAAAGCCGACGGCGACGTGAACCTGGCGCAATTCGGAATCATTTACATTGATGAGATCGACAAGATCGCGTCGGCTGGAAATTTGATAGGCCGCGACGTGAGCGGACGCGGCGTGCAGACCACGCTGCTGAAGTTAATGGAAGAAACAGAAGTGCCGGTGCGCAGCATGAACGATCTCCAGGCGCAACTACAAGCGGCGTTTGAATTTCAACGGCGCGGGAAAGCCAAACGCGACACAATCAACACCCGCCACATTCTGTTCGTCGTCAGCGGCGCGTTTGAGAAGTTGAAAGAACAGGTGGCGCGTCGCGTTCGGCACGGACAGATCGGGTTCAGCGCGCAACCAGTTCAGGTGATGGACAACGAATTGTTTCAGCACGTCACCACTCAGGATTTCATTGAGTACGGGTTCGAGCCGGAATTCATCGGGCGTCTGCCCGTTCGCGTCGTATGCGAGGACCTCGATGCGAAAGATCTTTTCGACATCATGAAATACTCCGAGGGCAGTTTGCTCCGGCAATACGAGCGCGCGTTTCGCGCCTACGGAATCGAGATCAGCTTCGAGGACGAAGCGTTGCGTTTGCTGGCACAAGCTGCGGCGACGGAAAAAACTGGCGCGCGTGGATTACTGACGGTCTTTGAAAAGCTGTTTCGCGATTACAAATTCCATCTGGCCGGCTCGGGATTGAGTCAATTGCGTGTCACCGCGTCGTTGGTGCGTGACCCACAGCGGGTGCTCGAGCAACTGATGGCCGAAGGACACAAGCTCGAGGCGCAAATGCTCGAAACCGGCGCGCGTGAGTTCGCCGACAAATTCAGCAAAGAACATGGATTAGAAATTATTTTCGACGAGAGCGCGATTCGTCGCCTGGTCGAGCGCGCGCAAGCCGAGCGCATGACGATGAGCGATTTGTGTGCGCATTTGTTCAAGGATTTCCAATTCGGATTGAGTCTCATCAAAAAGAACACGGGCCGAACGCAGTTTGTTCTTAATGCTGCGGCGATCAACGCTCCGGACAGATTCCTGAGCGACATCGTGGTGCAGTCGTACTACCCGGCTGCAACGGCGCAAAAAGCTTGATTGCGCATGAAGTACGTTACTCGCATCGGCTTTTCAGTTTCGAGTCAGACAGAGCGTAGGCCTGCGGTCGTACGGATCGCCTCTCCCTCAGCGAGGGAGAGGGGGAAGGTGAGGGTCGCGTTCAGCGGATATCCCGCGTACCTAGATCAACCCCCTCGCCTTAATTCTCTCCAGTTGCCCAAAGGGAGAGGGGAGTCAAAACAGAACGCCGACGCGCGATTATGAAGCGTTCGTTGATCACAAGGCTCATCATCGGAGTCGTCGTTACGCTGATTGTTGGAGCGCTGCATGCGAGCAAAATGATCGCTGGGTTTGAGGCTGTTGCCACGCAACTCGTCACTGATTATGCGAGCGCCACACGCGTCGTCGGCGAAAAATGGCTATACCTGTTCGTGTTGCTGATCGCCCTTGGCGCCTCCTGGCTGAGCCTTAGCAACGTTCCGCGATGGCGCAGTTGGCTGCTAATCGCGTTATTGCTGGTGGAATTGTTTGGCCTCTCGTGGGTTTGCTCTCTTTACCGCGTATTTTTTCAGCCGGCGCCTTCGGTTCTTGCGCTCGTATTTGCGTTGCTCGCCGCGGAGGGCTGGTCGGCGTTTTTACGCAGGAACCGCTCACATCTAATCCGCACATTGTTTGCCGATCGCGTTTCGACCGAGCAATTTCGCCGTCTTAGCGATGGGAGAATTTCCTTCGATGCTGAGCCAAATACGTACGATGTGAGCATCGTCGTCTGCGACATCGGCAACAAACTCACATTCGCGGAGGGCAGCGAGCCTGCCGCGTTCACTCAGGCCACGGCAAAATTCATCCGTGAGACTGCTGCGCGTCTGGTGGAACAAGATGCTTACTTGCAAGCCGCCGACGGAGAAGGCGTAGTGGGCGTTTTTGGATTTCCTGCGCCCGACCCGGAACACGCACAAAAAGCAGCGCGAGTTGTTCTCGATATGATCAAAAATTCTCGCGAACGGCGAGAAGATAAGGAGAAGGTCGCTCCGAGCGAGGACATCCGGGCCGGAATCAGCTCCGGCGCGATCGTTGCAGGTGCATTACAAGAAAGCCGGGGTCGGCTGCTCCTGGCAGGCGGTGAACCGATCGATTTAGCGCGCAGATTCTGCGCCCTGAATCGTTTCTACGGATCCAGAGCCCTGATGGACACGGGGACTTTTGACCGAGTGAGCGAAGCCGTTGTCGCGCGCCCAATTGATTTGGTGAGCGGACTAAATTCGCACGACCGCCTTGAAGTTTACGAACCGCTTTGGCTTGCAGCTGAAGCCGGACCGGAACGCGTCGCGCAGCGGGATTCGTTTTGGAGCGGGGTAGTTCTGTATCGAGAGAAACGCTGGGCAGAAGCGTACGCCGAATTCCAGAAGGCGCGGGGCTCGGAAACTGAAGACGATCCGCCGCTGCAGTTTTATTTGCGGCGACTGGAGCCGCTAATCCTGCAATTGATCCAAGGGCCTCCGGAATAAATCTGAGCACGTGTTGAGAAAGACCGAATATCCGGCGGCGATCCGGGATTTAATTGCGCAAGTGCGGCAAATGCCGGGCATCGGTCCGCGCTCCGCGGAGCGGATTGCACTGTGGATGGTGCGCGCGCGGGGCGATCAACCGGAGCAAATTGCGCGCGCCATCACGGACACGCGTCAATCTATTCATGCCTGTAATTTGTGCGGATTCTTTGCTGCCGGCGAAACTTGCGAAATCTGCGCCGATCCATCGCGCTCGACTGAATTGCTCTGCGTCACAGAACAACCGACCGACATTCTTCCTCTTGAAAAAACCGGCGCATTTCGCGGCCGGTATCATGCACTCGGCGGAAAAATCTCTCCGCTGGATCACGTCGCTCCCGAAGATTTACGGATCAAAGAACTGCTGGATCGCGTCGACCAGGAGAAAATTTCGGAAATCATCTTTGCGTTGCCGGCCGATGTCGAAGGCGAAGCGACGACGAATTACATTGTCGATCTTTTGAAGGGCAAACCGGTCGAACTCACCCGTATTGCCCGTGGCATTCCAGCGGGCGGCGGTCTTGAATCGGCCGATGAATTGACGCTCTCGGCCGCGCTGTCTGGGAGGACGAAATTGTAACGCCGTCATCCCACGTTGCGAAGATAGTATCGAATCTAACGTTTGAACTCAGCTGGGGCCGCTCGCTGTCGGCTGGAGTGAATTGTTAGGTGGTGGCGTCCGTGGCTCGGCGCGAGGTACTCTCACCTCGTAACGAAGCTCCACCGTGCCGCTCTTGTAGGCTTTGACCTCCATCAGATGGAGGGCGACGTCTCTGTCCAGCTTCTCAAAGAACGGTATCCCATCGCCAATCAAGATCGGCAGGATTGAATAACGAACCTCATCGGCTAGCCCGAGGCGAAGGCATTCGCCGGAAACTACACCGCCTCCAACAAACCAGATGCTACGGAACGTGGGCCGCAGGCGCCCATTCACGAACTGCGCAAGGTCGCCTGAGTAGAACTCAACGGTATTCCGGGTCCGTGGCAGCTTGCGACTAGTAAGAACAAAAACAGGTTTGTCGCCGTACGCCCACCCCAATCCTTTCGCTTCAAAATTCAACGCAGTTTCATAGGTTCGCGACCCCATGACGTAGCATCGATCGTTTTGAGGAATGCCTCGACGAATCCCGGGTCCAAGGTGTGCCCGTCTGCGAATTCGTCTGAGGTTTCGAGCCAGTCGACGCGCCCGTCCTTTCGAGCGATAAAGCCGTCGAGGCTCGCCGCCATTTGAATCGTTACGCGAGAATCAGTGCTTGCCATAGTTTTGTCCGCCTTGGCGAGCGACATGGATCACATCATCAAATCGCCGCCGTTGATGTCGAGGGACGCGCCGGTAATGTAGCCGGCGGCTTCGGATGCGGCGAAGCAAATTAAATCGGCGACTTCGAGCGCGGTGCCGAGGCGCGGCACGGGATAGCTCGCGGCGAGGCGCTCGAGCAATTCGCCCGAGGCATGTTCTCGCGTAAGCTCGGTATCGATCATACCGGGACAGACGGCGTTCACGGTGATGCCGAACTTGCCGAGCTCCTTCGCAGCCGCGCGCGTCAGCCCGAGAAGTCCGGCCTTCGATGCCGTGTAGTGCGCACCGCCGAGCGTGCTCACCATACGGCCGGCCGAGGATGAGATATTAATGATGCGGCCGTAGTGCTGGGCGCGCATTGCTGGAAAAACGGCTTTCGTCATCAGGAACGGCGCGGTGAGGTTGACCTCGATTGCTCTGCGCCATTCCTCGGCGGTGAGATCGGGGAAGCGTGTCGACAACGGAAGCGCGGCGTTGTTGACGAGGATGTCGATCCGTCTGAAGCGTGCGAGCGTCCGGCGCGCGATCTCATCGGGGACGCCGTCCGCCGCGACGTCGCCGGACACGGCGAAGGCGCGCTCGCCGATTTCCTTCGCCAGCGCCTCGGCGCGCTCGCGGTCCCGGACGTTCACGGCGACCGCGGCACCGCGCTCGTGCAGGCGCGCTGCGGCAGCTCGTCCGAGGCCGCGCCACGCACCGGTGACGACGGCAACGCGCCCCGCAAAATTAGCGTTTTCCATGCGGAGAATTGTTCACCGTCCCTGAGCTCCGTGTCCGTTCGACAGGTTATCGTCGACCAAACATGCGAGTGGAATAGAACCGCGCATAAACCTAACTAGATGGCGCTGAGCCGCTGCTGGCGGCGCCGAGCCTGGCAGACATCGAGGACTGTTTCATAAAATTAAATCTGGTCATCTCAACGGCCAGCGGTTGACTCCAGCGATTGGTTAGACGCATTGGGTGCAAACTCACTGTCTTTTCTTGCTAAGCTCTTCCTTTAGAACGTTTGATTTCGGTTTGATGTCTTCAATGAGCCCAAGAACCTTTTGGCGTTGTGGCGCGTCCGCCTGCCATGGATGGTAGTAAAAACTCGCGACCTGTTGTGCCAGAATCGATTTCGCCCGGTCGGGATCACCAGCTTCGAGTCTCTCAAGAACGCTAAGGCTCAGCATGCATCTGTACTCCTGATCACGCTCGCGCGTTGCAATGTGTGAAGGGATGACTTCGCGGAGTGTCCGCTCGTAGAGTGCGCCAGCGACGAATGCACCAATTACTCCGCCAACGAGTCCGGCTGCGAACCATGCGAGGTAACGTTTCATGCGTCTAACGACAATTCGGTCCAAATTGTACGCCTTTAAAGACGCATTTTTGGGGTCTAATCCGGCTTGAGTTTGCAGTACAAGAGGGGAAAATCCGTGGCACGGCGCCGATGTTAGCGCCGCGACTAAATCCAGACAAACCGAAATCGTTCGAGTACATGCGTGACGTGATGCGGAGAACGCGGCTCTGTTGAAGAATTGAATGTGCTGCCTGGCGATTTAACTTTTGTAACCTTTTTAACGTTGTAACTTTTGTCCAATGTCCTTCGCGAAGATCGATCCAGCTCTGCACCAGGCGCAGAAGCCGCCCTGGATCAAAGTGCGGCTGCCGTCGAATCCGGTTTTCTTTTCGACTAAAGCGCTGATTTCCGATTTGCACTTGCACACCGTTTGCGAGAGCGCGCAATGCCCGAACCGTTGGGAATGCTGGAGCCAGGGCACGGCCACTTTTATGATCGCGGGCGACCGTTGCACGCGGGCGTGCGGATTTTGCGCGGTGACGACAGCGAAACCGTTCGCACTTGAAAGCGATGAACCGAAGCGCGTCGCCGAGGCAGTGCGCCGGATGAATTTGAAACACGTCGTGATCACTGCCGTCGCGCGCGACGATCTTAAGGATGGCGGCGCAGATCATTTCGCCCGCACAATCACTGCTATTCGCGAAATGGATCCTTCAATTATCATCGAAGTGCTTGTCCCGGATTTTCATGCGCACGACTGGTGCATCCGAATCGTACTCGACGCTGGCCCGGACATTTACAATCACAACATGGAAACTGTTGAACGGCTCACGCCTGTCGTGCGTTCGCGCGCAAAGTATCGGACATCGTTGCAAGTTTTGCAGCGTGCAAAGGAACTTTCGTCCAGCGTGGTCACGAAGAGCGGCGTAATGCTCGGTCTTGGCGAAAAGGAGACGGAACTTTTTCAGACCATGGACGATTTGCGTGAGGTCGGCTGCGAAGTGTTGACCATGGGACAGTACTTGCGCCCGAGTCCGAAACACCTGCCGGTCGTTGAATACATCACGCCCGAGCAATTCAATTATTACGGGGAGATTGCGCGTCGAAAAGGTTTTCTCTACGTCGCTTCCGGCCCACTAGTCCGCAGCTCTTATCACGCCGCCGATTTTCACCCGGTTGTGCGGAGATAACCGCACCAACGGGGGCAAATCTTCCGCTGTAATTTCCGCTGTCCTCAGCGGGCTCTGTGTAGGGGCGCGGCATCGCGCTTGCAATCGTTGTCATTCCGAGCGAAGCGAAGCGCAGTCGAGGAACTCCGCGGAACTACTTTGAGGTTTCGCAACGGGATGTCTCGACTTCGCTCGACATGACGGAAGACATTAGATCGCAAACCGCGGCGGTTATTCCCGCATATCAAGACGAGAAACATATCGGCGATATCGGGCGTCGAACCCGCGAGCGACTGGATCACGTTCTCGTTGTTGATGACGGCTCGACCGATCAGACGGCACAACGCGCGCGCGAAGCCGGCGCCGAAGTTATTGTTCACGCTCAAAACCAGGGCAAAGGCGAAGCAATTAAGACCGGACTCGCGCATTGGCTCCGCGCACCGAATCAGTCGAGCAGCAGAGAAGATCGACAAATTACGTGGGTGATCCTTCTCGATTCCGATGGTCAGCATCTTCCCGAAGAGATCGATCGGTTTCTCGCAGCGGCGGCCTCTGTGGCGAGCCCCACCTTTTTCATCGGTAACCGCATGGACGATGTTGCCCGCATGCCGTTTGTAAGGCGCGTCGTGAACCGTTACATGAGCAATCAGATCAGCCGTGTTTGCGGACAAAGAATTCCGGACACGCAGTGCGGCTACCGCATGCTGGATCGGCAGCTAATTCCAGACATGCTTGGC
>JBKPBJ010000244.1:0-11517 GCA_046726875.1 Verrucomicrobiota bacterium | reverse complement strand
TCATACCAACAGTGATTCGATATTCATCGAATCCTCTGCCACTCCCGAATCTAAGGAGTTGCGCTGAACGCCACGACGATCCGTGGCGTTTTCTTAAAAATTTTTCTTTGACTTAAAGTCGGCTTGAACTCGTAGGGTCGTGCCATGAAGACATCATTTGCATTTATCATCATGGCATCCTTGGCGTTCTTATACGTTGTTTCGGAACACTCAATTCGCGCGGGTGAGACCCCTCTCTCCCAATCAGCGAAACAAGAATCGCCTTTTGCGTGCAACGCATTTGCTTTGTCACCTGAGGTAAGAAAACGCCATTTCGAGGAGCTAGGACCAGCCTTGCTAAAACTGAAGAAGAGCACGCGCGAACTGGCAGACGGCTACGAGTTCGGGTTACCGGCGGATAACAAAACGTATCAGCTGTTAACCGAATGGGCGTTTCAGGAGCGGTTATGCTGCCCGTTCTTCGATATCGACCTGCGCTTCGATAGAGAAGGCGGACCATTATGGTTACGTCTCACTGGCCGGCCCGGGACTAAAGACTTCATTAAGATGGAGCTCGGGATCTAACCGCCAACTAGGATTCATGATAAAACCTAGCCGCTGTAGCCACGGCGCTATGGGCCGTCTGCGTGATGTGAAAAACCACCGAAAGCAAACCGGCCACAGGTCCGCACACGGGACGGATTCGTCCTTCGGCGAACCGGTGGCTACAACATTTGTGAAATCGCGCTAGCTAAAAAACGATGCCACAGGTCTCACCTCAAGAGTTCGAACGACTGCCGCTGCGGGTTCAATCATTTCTGGCAGGGGTGGGGCTTCACGACGTATGGTCCGTCGATCTGCCGCGTTGGCGTGGGGGCGTGACGCTCGAGGAGTTCCTACGGATGGCGAACAACTGTACGCTTGATACGTGTGATTGTTCGAATTCGTCGGCCCTATTCACGCCCTCGCCCCTTGTGCGGATGCTGCTCAACATTCGGTTCTTCGTTGGACGGATCTTCGGTTGGGATAACGAGCCAGCGACAATTGTAACCTTCGCAACTCGTCTTACGGACGCCGATCGTTCGAGATCACTGATTGCACCCGGTACTCGAGATGGGTTCTTCCGCGTCGTGTACCGCTTCGAAAACGAACAGCTCGTCGAGTTGATCAATCGAACAGTCCACGCTGCGGCGCTGAGTGCTCTGGTCGAGACACCTATTACTTACCGATTCTACTTCGCGGTCTATGTCCGCAGCATAAGTCGCTTCACGCCCTTCTACATGGCACTGATCGACCCTTTTCGGAAACTGATCGTCTATCCGTCCCTCTTGCGCAGCGTCCGTGCTCGGTGGAACCAAGCATTCGGCACAGACTGATCGCGCCTAATCGAAGCCATAAGGCAGACCACTCTGTGCGTTTCAGAATGCACGCATGTTGCGCTTAGGCATTTCCTAATTTCGCGCGAATGATCTAACTTGTCATGCAGTTCGATGACCCGCGAGTTCTTCACGCCTGAACGGAAGCGCTGGATTGCGCTTTCTATCCACTTCGCGAGCGACTCGATGTTGCGATTGAATTTCTTGAATTGCACTAGGCAACAGTGCTGTCTCGTAGGACTACGTCATTGGACTGACCCCTTCAGTTTGACGACTTAACCCTCGTTGGGCGATCCGCCTGGTGCCCAGTCCGATTGGGCCGCCCGAGCAAGCGCGACGAGTGCTCATTGGCCTTCGAGACGTTCGACAATACCGGTAACGAGCAACGCGGCGTTCTGGGCAGCGCTCTTCTCGAAGAGCAGTACGTTCTCCGGTGCCTTAGCGCCCGCGCTATCACTGACGCTGCGCAGGATCAGGCACGGCACGCGCCGCTGCCAGCAGATCTGCGCCACCGCCGCGCCTTCCATCTCGGTCGCGTCGGCTTTGAACTCCTTGCGCAGCGCGTCCTTCTTCGCGAGCGAGGCCACAAACGCATCTCCTGTCACGATCACCCCTGTGACCACCCGCGGGGTCCTCTCGCCTGAGGCCGTCTTCACGGGCGCGAGCTGGAGGTCCAATGCAGCCTTTTCAGCCACCGCCAGCAGGCCAGCGTCGGCGGGAAAGAAGAGGGGGTTCGGCTTGCCGGTGAACGGGTCCACCGTCCGGCCGACGCGAAACCCTTCCGGGGTCCACTCTCCATAATCATGGTATGCCGTTTTGGCGCCGATCACGACATCGCCGGGGCGGAGGTCTGGGTTGAGGCCTCCGGCGATCCCGGTGAAGAGGATGTGGGTCGGCTGGAACTGCTCGACCAGTAAAGTAGCCGCCATGGCTGCATTCACTTTCCCCATCCCCGAGTGGGTAAGCACAACCCTTCTGTCTTTCAAGCTCCCAGTCGTGAACCGGATCCCCTGGACGGTCATTTCCGCCTTGTCCGTGAGTTGCTGGCCCAGCGTCTCGACTTCCAAGGTCATTGCACTGAGCACGGCGATGACGCCCGTGGTGGGAGCTGGCCGAGGGGTATTACCCACCTGGGCGACGCTTACTGCCGAGAGTAGCAGCATGATGAAGGAGAAAACGCAAAGCGATCTGAGCATCGGTCTCATAGTTGCTCCTTATTTCCTAGCGCCCGTGAACGATAATTTCCGCCTAGCGCTGATCGCCCTCCCAAAGCTTTCCTCGCCCAAGGAGCGCTGATCGTCGCAACATGAGCAACATTCATTCATCAAGCAAGAACTTGTGCATTTCTCGAACGACCAACGCTTCGTCTACTATGAACACGTAGTGGCAGGTGTTATCCACTTCGATGACTCGCGAGTTCTTCACGCCTGGGCGGAACCGCTGGATTGCGGCTTCTGTCCCACTTGGCGAGCGACTCGATGTCGGGCAGAGTCCAGATACCAGTAGCAGGGCAGACGGTATTGAGGAGGAGTAAGAAGGTAAGAAGTAAGAAGGGGTATGAAGGCCAATCGCAGAGTCGGCAAGTGATCGAAATCGAGGTAAGCTATCAGAATGAGCACCCGCGAACCCCTCGTCCGCAACATCTCCGACACCGCGCTCCTCGCGGCCATTTACCGCGCCCGCGAAACGGAATGCTCCGATGCCGTTTTCCGCGATCCGTTTGCGCGGCGCCTCGCGGGCGAGCGCGGCGACCAGATCGCGAAATCCATGCCGTTCAGCGAGCGCGCAACGTGGGCGTGGATCACACGCACTTATGCATACGACGAATTCATCAAGCAGCAGGTCAGGGAGGGCGTTGACGTGGTCGTCAACTTGGCTGCCGGACTCGACGCGCGTCCCTATCGAATGAATTTGCCAGCATCGCTTCATTGGATCGAAGTGGACCTGCCGGGAATCCTCGATTATAAAGAGGAGATTCTTCGTGGTGAGATGCCAGCCTGCATTCTCGATCGCGCGCGCCTCGATTTGTCCGATGTCGCTGCGCGCCGCCAGCTTTTCGCCGCGCTCGGTGGTACGGCGAAGAACGTCCTCATCATCACGGAAGGATTGCTGATTTACTTCTCGCGCGACGAGGTCGCGTCCCTAGCCCACGACCTCGCGGCCATACCATCCTTCCATCATTGGATCATCGATATTGCGTCGCCTGGCTTGCTGAAGATGCTGCAGAAGGGCATGGGTGAGCAAATCAGGGAAGGGAAGGCCGAGTTCAAGTTTGCGCCGGAGGAGGGTCCCAGGTTCTTCACGGGACATGGATGGGACGTGGTTGACGTTCGATCAATGTTAAAGACTGCCGCGCGACTGAAGCGCCTCACTCCTTGGATGCGCCTTCTCTCTTTCTTGCCTGATTCGCAGGGCAAGCAGGGCTCCCGTCCGTGGTCCGGCATCTGCCTACTCCGCAATCAATCCGCTGTGTAGACCAGCGCCTGCTGACGCGGCTCGCGTACAACTTCTGCGCCGCACAACGATTCTTCTGCCAATTCTCGGTTCGCTGGTAACACCATTGCGACCGGTTCTTTAAGATCCTCACACGCTTCTTCCAATGTGGCGCCTTGCGTATTCGCACCGGGCGATTCTTCCACGAATGCGGCGTAGCCATCGGGAAATTTTCGAAACACAGCGGCTCGTTTGATCTCCATATCGATTTTATAGCATGGGTCGGGAGAAGTTCGCGATGGCGAGGGCGCCATCGCCAGGTCGCCGCGGCGACCGCTCCTCGACCTGCAGCCGACACGGCTGCCACTACAGCAGAATGCGTTCGCTTATCACCCGTTACTCGTCACTAGACTTCACTGTTTTGCCGCAGAGGAGGCAACCAGTTTCTGGAAGCGCGGGTCTTTGCGCAGTGGTTGAAACATTGGATCCAGCTGGAGCAACGCAGGAGTAAGCGGCGGGTTCGCGGCCAGGGGCGCTTCGTACGGGATCGAAAGCAGCTTCTCCAAGGTCGAGACGGAGCGCTCCGGGTCGCCGGCTCGGGCTGCTACCCGGGCGAGAATTTCAAGCGGCCGGGGACCGGTCAGCGCGTCTTTCTCAATCGGCATCATGGCGATGGCGCGCTCAGCCAGAGCCAGTGCCGCGGCACTGTCACCAAGACCCATGTTTGTAAGCGCGAGGTCTCCCATCAAAACAAAATTTTCGGGCTGTTCTTTGAGGAAAGATTCCAATTCGCTGCGAGCCTGACTCCAACTTTCACGCGCGGCGGCATGGTCGCCAGCAACTTCCTGTGCCCAGCCTAACCAAAAGCGCAGTTCGCCAACGTAAAAACCCAGTGCCTCATCAGGCTTGGTCAATATCTCCTTAAGGTGAGCAATAACCGGTGCAGTGTGGGACTGAAGGATTGCCTGATAAACTTGTGTTTCCAACGCGTTCGCGTAATCGGCGCCGAGCCGCAGCGGAGCCAAGAGCGCCGAAGCACGTGGCAGGTCGCCCTCGGCTTGTGCGATTCGCGCTTTAAGCACAATCGTGTCTATGTCGTCAGGTGTTATGTTGAGAATCTGCTCTAGCTTCGCGAGCGCTTCAGGGAACCGCCGTAGGCAGACATGGGAGCGCGCGTGTTGTGAGAGCAGGTTAACATTTCGTGGGTCGCGCTTCTCGGCTTCGTTGAAGTACGCCTCGCTCTTGTCCCAGTTGCCTCGTCTCCGTTCGACGTAGGCCAGGCCCTGAAGCACCCGGCTGTTACGCGGCAGTAGCCGCTCCGCCTGCTCGAGATATTTCAAGGCAGTGTCGTAATTCTTCAGGCAGGCGTAGTAATAGAAGCCCTTGGCCAATAAAGCCTCGCCTAGATTAGGTTGCAGCGTGAGAGCCGTTTCGGCCGCATGCCGCGCTTCTTCGCGGAGACTCCCGGTTGGTTGAAGGCTCTGGGTAAGATAGCCACTTGCGTCGACGTACGACAGTAGCGTCCAAGCAAGCGCGAAGTTCGGATCCAACCGCACTGCTTCCTTCAGGTACTTCTGCGCGCCTAGAGAGTTCGCCGGAGTGAAGCCGGTCTTCAGCGTGTAAGCCAAACCGCGCAGGTAAGCATCGTACGCCTGAAGATTGTTCGTCGGTTTCGCGGCGATGACTTCCTCTTCCTGTCCAGTGAGTTTGGCACGTAACTGATCGGCAATGGTTTTGGCGACCTCACTCTCGACCGCCAGGATGTCGGTCAGCTTGCGATCAAACGTATCCGACCAAAGGTGTGAATCATTGATCGCATTAATCAATTGCACGTTCACCCGGACAGTGTCGGCGCTCTTTTGCACACTTCCTTCCAGAATGTGGGCGACGCCGAGTTGCTTTGCGATCTCACGCAAGTTTTTTGGCGCGCTTTGATAGTGTTGTGTGGAAGTGCGCGAGATCACTTTTAGATCGCCGATCTTGGATAAGCGCGTCAGAATTTCGTCTTGTATTCCCTCGGCGAAATAGGCGTTCTCCTTCTCGCTGCTCAGGTTTTCGAAGGGCAGCACCGCGATTGATCGTTCCTCCGGAGTGAATGCGCGTATGCGTTGGTACAACAACGTCCCGACGGCAATCGACGCGACCGCAACGACCAAAGCTGCGCGCGCCAACATGGCTTTCTTGCGGCGAGAACGCGCTTCAGGGTTAAACCGCTCGTAGCAGCGGTGAACAGCCGACAATAATTCGCGTGCCGATTGCGGTCTGTCGTTCGGATCCGGGGCGAGCATCGATTTCAGCAGCGAAACCACCTGCCCGGGCAGGTGCAAGCCTTTGAGTTGTTCCATTGGCAAGTCGCTCGTTTGCCGCGCACGGATTTCTTCCATCGTGCGTCCGACAAATGGAGTGCGGCCAGTGAGCAGATACCAAAGCGTAACGCCTAACGAGTAAATGTCGGAGCGCGTATCAACGGGCAATTGTCTGGCGCCGGCAAACTGCTCCGGACTGGCAAATGCCGGCGTGCCGATGAAACCCGCGTGGGTTTGCTCCACGCCAGACTGCGTCTGCGGACCCATGACTTTCGCCACGCCATAGTCAATCAGCTTTACCCTGAACGGGCCGCTTGGATCGGATTCGAGCATGACGTTCGATGGCTTGATGTCCCGATGCACAACTCCGCATGCTTCTGCAGCCACGAGAGCGCGTGCCGCTTGCTCGATTACATCCAACGCAACGGCGAGCGGCATCGGTCCGTCGCGGCGCACACGCGCTTCGAGCGTTTCGCCCTCGACCAATTCCATCGCGTAGAAACACTCGCCATTTTGCTCGCCGTAGTACGTCACCCGAGCAACATTTGGGTGACGAATGTTCGCTGCTGCACGCGCTTCGCGCAGAAAACGCGACCGCGCGCCGGGATTCTGCGCGACCTTGCGATCGATGACCTTGAGAGCAACGAGCGAGTTCAAAACTGTATCGCGGGCGCGGTAAGTGATGGCCATCGCTCCGGCACCGAGCTCACCCGGAAAACCGTCTGCGCCTGTCTCGACTTCGAAGTGAGCGTATTTCAACGGCCCGGGTGTTAGTCGACCGCGCGCCACTGATCGTTCCGGCCGCTCGCCATCGCCCAGGAAAGTAAGGCTAATAAGACACCGCAGGCATTCGCCGTTCGGACCGCATTGGGTCAGCGGGCGTCCGCACGTCGCACAGATCCCGGCAGTGTCACTCTGCGCGTTCGCGGTTCCGAGGCCAACGCTGATATCGTCCATGTCGAAAAGGTCAGGTCAGGCCATCAGTATTTGGTACAGATGGCGCAATTCTCCATCGATATCTGCCGGATCCGACACCGTACTGCCCACTTCCGCTCTCAACGAATCACGGAATCGCTGGCGAAGACGCGAAAGCCATGTGCGCAGCGTCGCGATTGGCACGCCGAGTCGAACTGCGGCTTCCTCTTGGCTAGGCGGCTTCGCACTGCCGCCGGCGACGAACGGTCTTAATTCCTCGAGCCACTCAGCTTTGCCTTCCACTTCAAATTCGTTTTGCAAATTTTTCCACGCCCGTGAAACAATGTTCGACGCCCACACGAGATCGTAGCAACCAGCATCGCTGAGATGAACGGTTGCCAACATCGCCGCCTCCGCTTCTGGCAAATGCTCCTCGATCGATAGGACCTGCCGACCCCCGCCTCGCTTCAGCGCCCGGGCGCGGTCATACTCGTTATACAAAAACTTCTCCAGCGATCCCAGCAGAAATGTGCGGAGCCGACCCTTTTCGCGATCCGCGCGGCTTAATGTGTTTTGCTCGAGCAGATGGGCGAAAAAACCTTGGACCAGGTCCTGTGCATCGGCGGAAGGATGACCGCGGTGCCGAAGAAAACTATAAAGCGGCGGCCAATAGGCTTCGCAAAATCCAGAAAGCGCCTGATGAGCGGAGGGCTCTGCATTCGCTTCCCCGGCACGAAACACCACGGTCCAATGCGTCGTTTGAAACGACGCACCGCCTTCCTGCAGCGTTCCAGGGATTGCCTTCGTGGCTACAGAGAGTCGCCCACGAGACGTGATTTTGCGAGAATAAAATCGCGCAGCAATTCTGTAGTAGCAGCCGTGTCGGCTGCTCGCAGGAGGAATGCAAGCGCCTCCTGCGCTACAGTTCCCAGTTCCGGCGGGGTACGTTGCCGGTTAGTAAAAGCCGAGAACGTCCGTGTCGTTTGCGCCAACCTGGCTCAGATGAACGTTGCTTGTCGCGACATACGAGTCATGCCCACCACGCCCAGGCTCACCCTGCTCTCTCGCGATTGCACCCAGACTCAGGAGTGCGAACACCAACGCTACAGCTGCTGCCACGATCGCTTCGGTAGAGAACTTCATGAGGGATTATGTGTTTTGCAGTGACGCCTTTAGAAGAAATTCGTTCCACCCGCCGCCCGAGTTGAACGAAGCCATGCTGTAAACCAAGAACGGATCATGTTTCCGGTACGTCGCGCGAATCAGCGACCGCCATACAGAACTTAATAAGTTTTTCATATCAGATAGATGCAGCCAATTGGTTAGCCTCAACGCCTTCTGGCTTACGGCAGCTTTCGAAAACGCGAACGACCGAGGAGCCCAATTTTCGGGAAAAACGGCCCGCACGCCGAATCCAGTAATCAAGTGACCCTAGTGACGCGTCGGCCAAAAGTTCCGCACGTACAACTTCGGGACAAAGATCGAGCAGTTTACAAACGTTCATGAACGAATACGGCCACGAAAAATCATGCGCTGTAACCCAACTATGAGCATCGAGATAAAGGTCGCGATCTGCGCTTTTAGTGGCCGCCCGGTAATGGCGCAAATCGTAGGCTGCCTGTTTCAGCACACCGACGGCCAGACTTTTCTCAGGCGTCGGGGGAGGCGGTTCGACGGAAGGAACAGAGAAGTGGGCGCTGCGAGCATTGCCAGATTCAGCATTCAAGAATGCGGCGAGCTGCTCCCGCGACAATGCATTGTGCCCGGAGTTTTGGCTCCCAAGTCCGGTCGGAAACATAAATTGATCGGTGAAGTTGCCGGTCTCAGGAATGCTGTTGTCTGCTATGAGGTTCATCATTGGGGACGGTTGGTTCGATTGCGTTCATCCCTTTCTCAAGCTTTTGAAGCCGGACATTTCAAAAAATTTGAATTTTTTTTGATTTTGGCCGGAAACCGTAGCCCGGCGCCTCCGAAGATATCCTTCTGTAGGGGAAGCTGACAGCTTCCCAAGTTACTCTTGTTCCACCTTGTAAACGACCATGCCGCGCGCCTGATAGTTCGCGAGCGCCTGCGGATGGTCGCGATTGCACGTATGCACCCACACACGGTTGGGTGGGATCCCCCCGCGGCACGACCATGCTTCTTCGATTGCCCTGGTGAGGAGTGCGCCGCCTAATCCGCGCCCGATGAATTCAGGCAACAGACCGAAGTAAGCGATCTCGACTCCGTCTTCGGTGTCGTGACGCAGTTCGTAATAACCGGCAAGCGTCTGATCGTAATATCCGGCGAAGGTGCACAGGTCCGGCGCAGTTGCGTATTCCTTCCATTCATCATCGGTCCACGATCGTCTGTCGATCCACTCCCACTGCTCGCCCACAAGAAGATAGAGATCGCGATTGAAACGCCAATCACGTTCGGCCTTTTCGCAAACTTGAAATCGCGCATCAGCGCGCTTCGGACGCAATTGATCAGGCGAGCGCATTTCGAGATATGTAGTGATTAAGGGCTCTGATGCCATCAAAAGGAGCCACCTCGTCTGAGAACAATAAACGTGACGTAATGCGTCACTAGCAATAACGGAACCCAGAAAGCGGGGATCCAGTAAGCTGGCCCCATTGTAACTGGCGCATTGTAAATTGTGGCGAGGGTGATTGCATCGAGTAGATCCAGGGTTCCGAAAATATTGAAAACCCACACTGCCAGTTTGGCAAAGGCAGAGCTGCGCAACACAAGTGGGATTGCAGCCAAAGCAAGGATCGCCGTTACCAGATCGCCAAACGCAGCCGGATAAGCAAACTGCTGCGGCATTCCCGGAAAAGTGCCGCCGCGAGTGAGGAATATCAGTCCAAGATGGCGCGTTGAATGCAGAAGGAGGATAGGAACGAGAATCACTCGCGGTCGAACGCGTGGAATCAAAGGCAGCAAATACAGCCGCGCCGCGACATAAAAAATGGCCGTGTTGGCGACGAGATTTAGCGTAAGAATGCGATCAAAAATGGCAGTCATTTAGCCCTTCGGCCACAACGCGTTCATCCCGGTTAACCAGAAACCGACCCCGACTTCTTTACAGAACTTTAAGGCCGTTGTGTCATGACACAAACAGGATTAACCCCCAACAAACTGATATCCTGTTCGTCCAGGCAGTGCACGCGGCGCTCTTGAGAATGCGACCGCAAATGGAACAGTACCCAGCACGAATTAGCGCAATTAGAATGCCTAATAGGAAATCGCGTCCGCAAAAGCGCCGCCGGCGTTCAATCATAGCATTTGAGATGATTCAGCTTGACCGGACGGCGACGGAACCGCTGCACGAGCAGCTTTACCGTCAAATTCGCGATGAGTTGAAGGCAGGCAGGTTCAGCGAAGGTTCATCTCGACTTCCATCCTCGCGGGCTCTGGCTACAGATCGAGGAATCTCACGATCGACCGTTAGACTCGCGCTTTCAAAACTTCATGCCGAAGGTTATCTCCGCTCAAAGCCCGGATCCGGAACTTTCGTGGCGAACCTTCTTCCCGAAACATTTTTGACCGCGGACCAACCGAAAATTTATCAACCGGTTCAGCGTCCGATTCGCGTCTCGGATCGCGTAAAAGCAATTCCGGATGCACGCATTGGAAATCAGTTTGACCTTGGCGCAACGGGCGCGGGTGCAGGCATCTCGCTGGTACCGAGCATTCCGGCAGTCGACGAATTTCCGATCGCCGTATGGGAACGCCTCAGGACAGAGGTTCTGGCGAAGAAAGGTGTCAACCTGCTGCGCTATGCGTCGAATCGCGGCGACGCTGACTTGCGCAAGGCCATTGCAGCGTACTTGTGCGATTTCAGAGCGGCACGTTGTCATCCGGATCAGATCGTAATCGTGGCTGGTATGCAGCAGGCGATGTTAATCAGCGCAATGGCTGTGCTGAATCCGGGTGAAGCCGCCTGGGTCGAGGACCCCTGTTATCAGCAGACCCGAAGGGTACTTACTCTAGCCGGCGTTAAAATAGTTCCCAAGCCACTCGACAACGAAGGAATTGTGATTGAGCGATCGCCAAAAGCACTCCTGCCGAGGATCATCTACGTAACGCCCTCCCATCAATTTCCTCTTGGCGTTACCATGAGTTTTCAACGCAGGACGGCCTTGCTCGACTTTGCGCGTGCTCACAACACATTTGTTCTCGAGGATGACTACGACGCGGAGTTCCGCTTTACCGGGCCACCGCTGCCTTCGTTGCAAGGGATCGACAACGCGAGCCGAGTCATTTATGCGGGAACGGTGAGCAAGATTCTTTGTCCCTCTCTGCGTCTAGGCTACATCGTTGCGCCAGAGCCGTTGATCGATTCGTTGGTTAAGATCCGCAGCGCAATGGATCAACACTCCTCGCCAATCGATCAGGCGACGCTGGCGCGTTTTATCACTGAGGGATTTTTCCTGAGTCACATCAAACGGATGCGAAAAATCTATGCCGAGCGGCGAGATTTCTTTATCAAACAATTCAATGAGTTGCTTGGTGACCGTTTCACT